>JABMMR010000152.1 GCA_013205525.1 Burkholderiales bacterium
ACTTTTACCCACATGGCTGTCGTTAGGTAATTTTTTAGTTTAAAAGTATTATTCGTAGATTTGATGGGGGGGAGGGTATCAACTGATAGCTCTATTTTTATATAGAAATAGTATTAGTTTTTAAAAGCCAGATTTTTATGAGAATGCCATGAAATACAGACAGAAGACCAAGTACTTTATCTATGGCGTAATTGCTACAGCAGTTCTTGTGCCGCTGGGAACATATGCGGTTAAAACAATTCCTGTGACGTTCAGTGAAGGTGATGTCTTGTCTGCTTCTGTATTGAATTCACTAATGGATCGCATAAACGATACACAACAAGGCTTCACCGCCAGCACAGATATTGTTGGTACATGGTCATGCACTACTTATTCCGCACAAGGCTCTTGTACTCCTGCGTTTAGCACAACTGGAGGTGGCGTACTGGATAAAGCTACACAAAACATTACTTTTTCCTGTGCAAGTGGATCATGCAGTTACACGGCGGCTTCTTTTTGGCCAGCTAATTGTCAAGCTAACGGAGTCCCCACTACTCAAGCATATGAATTGAATAGCAACATGATGGCAACTTCAATTGGTGTTAATTCGGTTCATAAAATAAATCCAAACAAATTCTTCTGGAATGTTGTCTCATCATTGCCACCACTCACCTACGTTGTTTGCGAGAAGAATAATCAAGCACCTGCTCCAGCAGATGCACTCTCAGCTACAGTAAGTGGTACCAGTGTTGCGCTTGCATGGACTGACCAAAGCACAGACGAGACAGGTTTTAAGGTTCAATATAAAACTAGCTCAAAAGGTACTTGGACTACAGCAACAACTACAGCAGCTAGTGCTGTCTCTTACACCTTAAGCGGATTAACTGCGGGAACTTATTGGATACGTGTTGTTGCAACCAACTCAAATGGTGATGCTATGAGTAGCAGCGAAGTACAGGGGGTAATTCAATGAAAAAGATTTTTTTACTATTGACACTGATTGTTGTAGCAAGTTGTGGAGGTGGAGGTGGAGGTGATGGCGGTCCGACACAAGCTACTACATCTACAAATTCAACATTGCAGTTTGGTAACACCACTCTAGGAAACGCCAGGTTTTCTCAATAAGATCGCCTCGTTGAACGCGATTGTAGAAACCTTCAATGTGATCAAAGATATCTGACTTTGCTTCAGTCCTTGTTTGGTAAATCCGCCTCGGCCTCAATCACCGAATAAAAAGCCTCGTCGCGCATGGGAGTCACCTTGGTGATGCGAAAGCCGGCATCTTCGAGCAACTGTTTGTAGACCGACAAGGGCTTGAAAAGCGCTCTGCCATAAGAGTCATAAAAAATATAGCGAAATTCCCAGGCCAAGGTGAAGTCGGTATTGCCTTCCAGCATGGCTTCGTTGATAACCAATTTGCCGCCAGGCGCCATGCAGCGCCTGACTTTGTCAAACAGCATTTTGCATACCGTGGGCTGCCAGTCGGCCAATGTGCGGTTGAACAGCACATGGTCAAAGCCGGCGGGGAATTCATCTTTGAAAAAATCACCTTCATGCACTTGTACACGCTGGGTCATTTGGCGCTCAGCAATATGCGCCATGGCCAGTTCTGCCGACACCGGCAGGTTGAACACCGTCACCTGCATGTGGGGGTATGCGCTGCACAAAGCGCAACCCACTGTGCCGTCGCCCCCGCCAATGTCGAGCAGTTTGTCGGCCTTGGCCACGGCTTGGGACATCAGCAAAGTGTCTATGCTGCCCGCAGCGGTCAGGCGCATCCAGTAGTACTCGAAATGTTCCACAGATTCGCGTGTGGCGTAAGGCCAGTTGATGCCTTCGGGCAAAGGTGCGCCACGCAGCACATCGATGAGCGAGAGGTTTGCCACCTTCTTCCAAAACCCCACCAAGTCGCGGTAGAAAAAACCTTCATTGCCTGCAGGCCCAAAAAAATACTTGGCATCTGCCGACAAACCAAACAGAGTTTCATCACCACTGTAAACACCGTTGCTCTCTTCCAATAAACCGCTCAAGGCCAAGAGGTGCAAAAACTTCCATCCGCGGTGAAGGTTCAGGCCCAACAACACACAAATTTGTTGGGCTGGCATGGGTCCATGGTGACCCAATAACTCGGGGATTTGCAAGTCGAAAAAAACTTCCAGCAAGCGCAGACGCGCGCCTCCGCCCAAGATGCTGTAGTAGTTGCTGTCCATGGCACGAAGAGAGCCTTGGGGCGCGAGGAGTTCAGGGTGTTTCATCTCTCTCCTTTTTCTCAGTCTTGAACAAGTTCATCCATGGCTTGCAAAGCGGCAAGAGCCGCCATAGACAGACCCATGCTGCCACTTAACTCGCAGTGTGGTTCTCTGGGGTTGATGCGGATCAAAGTGGCTTCGCTGTGCTTGGCTATGCGCTCTGAAAAAGAGCGCACAGTGGCCACTTCGGTGCCCGCGCCTATTTCGATCACCAAGAGCTGTTTGGTTTTCGCTAGGAAAGAATTTAAGGCTTGGTCTTTGCGTTCACGCTGTGTGTCCACCCAACTCCAGTCGCCAAACATCAAGATATTGGGCCGTGCCAGTGCTTGGCATTGGGGGCATGTAGGCAAGTCGCCAAGCCACTGGCAAGTGCCGGTGTCCACACTGGGCGTCAGCAAGTCACTAGACCAAGTGCGGGGCTCACAAGGCGTGGTGCATTGCAGGCGGTGGATCGTGCCGTGGCATTCATAGACTTGTTTTTCTGCAAAGCCGGCGCGTTGAAACTGACCATCCACATTGCTGGTGAAAACAAAACTGCCATGCGGCATCAAGGCCGACCAGCGCTTGAGTATGTCAAAGCCTGCATGGGCTTGTGTGTCTCGGTACAGCTTTAAGCGGTGGCCGTAAAACCCCCAGGCTTGTCTGGCATCACGCTCAAAAGCCTTGGGGTGTGCCATGTCTTGAAAATTCAAACCGCTTTCACCCAAGGCCGGATAGGCTTTCCAAAAACCGCTGTTGCCTCTGTAGTCGGGCAGACCTGAATCCACACCCATGCCAGCCCCTGCGGTAATCAGCAAGCCGTCCGCTGCTTGCAAAGCCTGTGCTGCAGCTTGCAGGTCGGGCGAAGCTAAATACGCCATGTTCAAAGCTGGGCTTTTGACAAGCCCATATAGTCTGAGAGGGCAGGCAGCAAGTCTTCGGCCTTGTAAAACAGCAAGCGGTCGTTCGCTGTCAACACACAAGCGGGATAGCCTGGCATGATGAAAAAGCAGGGTACTTGGCGCAGCCGGGCTTGCTCTATCAATGCCAAAGCAGACGTGACGGCCACTTGGGTGCCAATCACCAGCATCAGGCTGCAGGTGCTGACCGCTTGTTGCGCTTGCAGCCAAGTAGCCAAAGAAATATCTTCACCAAAGGCAATCACTGCGGGTTTGAGGAAACCGCTGCATTCGCACACCGCATCATTGTGTTGCCAAACAGCGGGTTCTGGCCATGCTTGTGATGCGCCACACAACAAGCAGTGCACATGGTCGATATTGCCGTGCAGTTCCACTGTGCTTTGTGTGCCAGCCTTGTGGTGCAAGCCATCCACGTTTTGCGTGATCACGGTGCGAACAAAACCGGCTTGTTGCAAAGCTGTCAGCGTCAGGTGCGCGGGGTTGGCTGGCGCAAGTGCTGCGGTTTTAAAAAACCGGTGGCAGGAGTTCCAGTACATCAAACGTGAATAACGGTTGTAAATAAAACCAGCGTAGTTATAGGTTGCCAAAGGCACGCCGGGTTCTAGCCAGTCGCCACGGGTGTAGTCGGGAATACCGGACGCGGTGCTGATGCCAGCACCCGTGAGTACCACCGCACCACCTTGGGCTTTTGCGTTGCGTAAATGTTGGGCCAAAGATTGCACGCCGGGGTCGAGAAACATCAAGCGGTGTTGGCGTTTGATCAAAGCAAAGACCAGCCAAATACCCAAGAACATGGGCGCCATCAGCGAGGGCAGGTGCGACAGGCCGCTCAAATGGGGCCAAGCCAATTCCAAACCCAGAGTGATCAAGCCGGCCAAGGCGGCCAAGGGGTAGGCCCTGGCGTGGCCGGGGAGCAAGGTGCCAGGCAACGAGAACAAAACCAAAAGCACGGTGAACCCCAAAACCAGGGTGTTGGCAAGTGAGGGCTGTACATCTTGGACATAGAAATACGCTGCGCCCGCCAAGACCGCACCGACCAGTGCAAACAGCGTGGCGCGTATGTTGTGCAGCAGCATGGCCGCCAACAAACACAAGCCCGCCAAGCTCAAAGACAAGCTGCTGGGCTCGGTGCGCATGCCCATAGACCAAAAGTCACCACCGAAATAAAGCGTCACATAAATAGCCGCCCACAGCGTCACCAATGAGGCCACACCCAGCGAGGGAAAGCCATAGCTGTAAGCGGTGCTGACCATTCTGAAACGCATGGCATAGCATGCGCCAATCGCCATGGCCAGCAACACAGCAGACTGCATATCTCGCGACAACAAGCCCGCCCAAAGCAGGCCGATGACAGCGCCATCAAACAGGTTAAAACCGTTGCTCCACTCCAGCGGGTGTTGGCGCAGCACATTGGCGCAAATAAACAGCGCCATGAGAGCGCCCAGCGCCATGCCAGCAGCGCTCCAGGGCGAGTACAAGGTCAGCGCCAATAAAAACAAAAAACCCTGCAAAGGCGTGCTGAGAAAAACAACTTGCGCCTGCGCATTCAACCAAGCGCTTGCGTAGGTTTGCCAAGGTGTCTTGGCGAAGGCCAGCATAAGGCGTTAAGCCTTAGGCGCTTTGTTTTTCAAGTGCTTGGGCACCGAGTCCAGCGCAAAAATATCTTCTCGGGTTTCGCGGCGGCGAATCACTTCAGGCCCGTTTTTGCCCAGCAAAACCACCGCAGGACGGGGTTGAATGAACTGCATGGACTGGGTCAAGCAATAAGCGCCCACATTGGAGACCACCAAAGAGGAACCCAAGGACATGGGGGGCAGCATGGCGCGTTCGCGCAGCACATCGATTTGCATGCACAAGGGGCCAAACACCGACACAGGTTGCGCGCCCATGACGGCGGCTTCGTCGTCAAAAGCAGAGGCTTCCACGCCGTGGTCGTACCAATAGGCAGTGGGCAACAGGTTCACACCCGCGTCCACAATCACCGCGTCGCCGCGACCTGGAATGGATTTGCGCGAGACCACGGTGCAAGCCATTTTCATGGCTGAATCGATGACCGCCCGTCCAGGCTCCAACATCAAAGTGGGGCGCTCGCCAAAGGCTTTGCCAGCTTTGGTCAGACCGCCAATGATGGCGTCGGCAAAGGGTTGCAGGTGTCGACCGGCGCCGCCGCCGAGTTCTACGGACTCAAAAGCAGGCTTGAGGCGATTACTTGAGGGGTAGCCGCCGCCAAAGTCAGCAATACGAACCGGTGGCATGCCCAGTTCGATGACTTTCTTCGCGACACCAGTGAGCACTTGCGCGGTACGCGCGTAAATGTCGGGGTTAACTTGGTAAGTGCCAGAGTGGTTGTGCAGTGCTTCAAGGCTCAGGCAAGTGCCGGCCTTTTTTACCCGTTTAAGGGCTTCGACCGCGTCGCCGTTGTCGTAGTTGAAACCAAACTTGGTCCATGACTGCTCGCCATGTTGGAAGTTGATGCGCAGGCCAATGCGTGCCGTCATTTTCATTTGCTTGGCAATTTTCGCCAAGGCATCTAGCTCGTCATAGCTGTCGATGTTGATGAGCGCGCCTTCGGTCACCGCACGAATGAGTTCATGGGTTTGTTTGTAGGGGCCGTTGAAAATGATTTGGTGTCCAGGCACATTGAGGGAACGCGCCAAGTCGTATTCCATGCCAGAAACCACTTCCGCAAAGGCACCTTCTTGTTGGAAGATGGCGCACACAGCGGGCAGGTAATTGGTTTTGTAGGAATAACCAATGATGGTGTCAATGCCCGGGGCAGTGAACGCGTCCCGAAATGAGCGGTAAAGCGTGCGCACGGATTTTTCCGACACGATGTACAGGGGCGAGCCAAACTCGGCCAAGAGTTCGTTGACATCGCCCATTTCATCAAAGTCAGAGTCCTCTGACTTGATTTCATGCACGCGGTGTTTTTGCATGCCTTGCTGGGTGGCTAACTGCTCCAAGCGGGGAGTTTCATACTTCTTTTTAACGGCGACTAACATGACGGATCTCTCCTCGATTAATAAACATGGCCATGGCGCTGGCGCTGGCGGAAATTTCTTGGGCGGTGCGTAAAAACACCAAATCTTTGTCCAAAGCAGCTGCTTTGGGCGAGAGCAGGGGAGTGCGTGCTAAAGCTTTGAGCATCAGCGCTCGCGGCAAATTGACACCGACCAACTCACCATAACCTATCCAAGCGGGTAAGCGTGGATTGACCTCGATCAAAATCATGCGGTCCGTGGTGATGTCGCGTATGAGTTCAACATCGGCGGGGCCTTGCCAGCCCACTTTTTTCAGCAGGCCACCCAAGCGGTGCATCACATCGGGCATATCCACTTTGATGCCAGACCAGGTTTTGCCGCGTTCGCACATGACGGTCTTTTTCAGGGGCAGAGCGTCAAACATATTGCTGTCGCTGTCGCAAACCAAGCCAATGCTGAACTCTTCACCAAACACCACGGCTTGCACAATGATTTTGTCTTCGCCAAATTCTTTGTAGCTGGCAAAAGCCAACTCGGCTTGCGCCAAGCTAAACACTTTGGTGGCCAGTGAATTCAAGCCCTTGATCATCATCGGCGAGCCAAAGCGCTTCCAAGCCATCTGCAATTGTTTTTTGCTGCCCACCACCACGGTAGAGGGGAAGTCAAAATCAGCATAGCCATTGCGTTGGCCTAATTTGATCAGGCCTTGCTTGCTGAGCTTGTCGGTGGCTTGTGGCGTTGGCAACAAGGTATGGATACCGTGGGCAAGCAATTCACCCGAGATGCGTTGGTAGCGTGCAATCTCCACATCCAAATTGGGAATCACCATGTCCAAGCCATGCGCTTTTTGGATCGCCAACAAACGGTTCAAGGTGGCTTCATCGCAGCGCTCGGGCTTGTCTTCGTTGTCGTCAATCGGCATGCGGGCGCACACATCAAAGATTTCCTTGCGAAACAAACCGGTGTCGGTCGAGGCATAGCCCAAACCAATGACTTGCCCGACTTCAGGCGCACTGCGCAAGCTGCGACCCACGCCCAAGCCAGGCTGGGTTAATTCCAGTGCGGAAATACCGGTGACCGCCACCGACACATCGCCACGGCGAGACTTGATAACAGCAGGCGCGGGAACGACTGCCGAACCTGTGCGGGCCAATCCAACGATGGAACTGGCCGGCACCACCATCTCTTGCACATCGCGCGCATACATGGCACCGACTTGCGCTTGTTTGGGTGCGCGGCTGCCAGGCTCGAGAATTTCTTTGACCAAGGCCATGGGCTGGTTGGCTCCCGCCATAGCCGTGAGGTAAACCCAAGAGGGGAAACGGCAGTTGACTTCCAGCAAATAAAAATGACCATTGCTTTGCGAGCGCACAAACTCAAGCTCTAGTGGGCCCCGCCAGTTCAGTTTGGAGAGTATGTGCAAAGCCAATTTGCGCAGGCTGGGGTCTTCCACCACCGAACCGACCATGCCTTTGCCGCGGGCATTGAGGCCAATTTTGCGCATCATGGTCATAGCCAAGCATGAGCCGTCTTCACGCGCCACCATGGACACCACATGCTCGGAGCCTTCAATCGCTTCTTGCAGCAAAACACCGCCGCCCCATTTGGCGGCCAAAATGCTGGCTTCGTAAGCCGCTTGGTGAGCGTTATATACCCGTTTGGCACCTGCCACCGTGCCCTTGACCCACAGCGGGTAGCCAAACAAATCCGCATGCAAAGCCACAGAGGAAATGTCCAGCACATGCGTGGTTTTGGGGGAGATGATTTGGTTGGAGTAGCAAAACCAGTAAAGCTGAGGCTTGGTGATTTTGAAACTGTCGTCAGGATCAGGCAGCAAAGTGCGAATGCCCTCGCGCAGCAAGCGCTTGGCCAAACGCGCGTAAAGCGGCACCTCTAAATCTAGACAAGGCAAAAGCACATCAATCGGATGCTCATGATGGATGGCCAAAATTCTTTGCAGGGCAGCAAAGTCGCCATTGGCGATCGGGGAGATGATGTGTACGGAATTGGCCACACCGGGTGTCCAAGCACCGGTGGTCCAAGTGTCGTAGACCAAGCCAAGAATTTCCAGGGGACCGGTCCAGTGGTCGCGCAGGGCTCTTGCCACTGCCAGACCCGGCTCCGGATTATCCAAACCACCCCAACCTGTTAACGCCACCCTGAGTGGTTTCGATTTCATTTAGCCTCTAGCATGTCCAAGGTTCGCAGCTCTTTCACCAAAGACAAAACGTCTTTGCGAGCGGTATCTTCATCGATATCAAATTGCTCGGTCAAGAGGTCGGTGAGGCGGGCCACATGAGCGCCCTTTTTCATCGCCTCGACCAGCACCCAGCCGGATGAGTTGCATGCGCAAATCACCGCGGTCTGGGTATCAAACAGCATGCCGCATTCGCCTTCAGTATCAGGCTCAAGGTTGATGCGGCTGCGCAGTTTTAAGCTGACGGCTGGTTTCAAAGCTTTTTCAACTCTTCCAAACCGAACAAAGCGTCACCATAGGTGGCATTTACTTTCAAGGCTTCTTGGAAGTACTTGGTCGCACCAGCTTTGTCCTTTTGCAAGGTCTTGGCAAAGCCCATACCTGCCAAAGCATCCAAGCTGAAGGGGTTGCGGCTGACCTCAGCTGCAAACAACTTCTCGGCTTTTTCGCCATTGCCCAAGCGGTAGTTCACCCAGCCCAAAATGGAGCCAGCGGTGTATTCGACATACCAGTAAGAGAAGGGAAAGCCAGGAACGGGCTTGTTACGGGGAACAGGCAACAAGGTTTTGGGTTCCAGCGCCAAGGCTGCTTCAAGGAAAGGCACGGCTTCCTTGTGCTTGCCCATGCGGTAGTAGGTAAAGCCAATACCGCGACCGTTGTTGGGGTCTTTCGAGCCGGCTTTGTTGGACTCTTCAAAACGCTTGATGGCGGTTTCAAAGCTGCCCGCGTAGTAGTTGCCCCAGCCCAAGGTGGACAGAACCACCGGCGTCATTGTGGCGGAAATTTTCAGCTTGCCCAACACGGGGTCAATGTAAGTGGGTGCCAAAGAAACAGCAGCCAGTGCTTTTTTGTCTGCATCGGCTTGGTTGTTCAGACCGTTGTAGGCGCGAGCCAGCGAAAACTGAATGTCAGCCGAGAAGGGGTAAATCAACTCGCCCAGTTTCAACACTTCGCGCGCATCCACAAAAGCACCGTCGTCAATCATCTTCACGGTAGGCGCGGTGAAAGCGGCGACACCTTGGTAAGGCGCCAAGTTGTAAGCCGTCACCAAAGACTTGCTGGCGGCTTCATATTGCTTGAGTTCGGTTTGCGCGTAGCCCAAACCTTTGTGCGACAAAAAGGCTTTGGGGTTGGCGGCAACGATGGCGGCAAACGCTTTTTGTGCGCCGGCATAGTCTTTCTTGTAGAAAGCCATCCAAGCCAAACCGTCTTCAACCAGCCATTTGATGTCGGCGGGCATTTCGCCACGCGCTTGTTCGAACTTGGCCTTGGCTTCGTCGAATTGACCGGCTTCGAGCTTGGCCCAAGCGGTGTTGTAAATCACCAAGTCAGCACGCTTGGCAGCAATCACGCCGCTTTGTGAAGAGTAGTAGTTGGCGTCAATTTTTAAAGCTGCAGCAAAAGAAGCCGCAGCAGCTTTGGGCTCACCCATGGCCAACTGTGTCCAGCCCATGCCGTCTAAAGCAACGGGGTTGTTGGCAGAAGCGGCTTCCGACTCTTTGGCCTTGAAGGCCGCCAAAGCGCCTTTGAGGTCGCCCTTGAAATAAGCTTCCCAGCCGGCTTTCACCAAAGCAGTTTTGCCGAATTGCAGGGTGGCCAAGCCAGAGGTGGCTGAAGCGTAGAAGGGGACTTTCTTGATCGAGGCATTGTAGAATTTCTCAGCACCTGCCAAGTCGTTTTTGGCTAAAGCCACCCAGCCCAAACCGGCCAAGGCGTCGGCGTTGTCACCGGCTTTGTTGGCTGCGTCAAAAGCTTTGATGGCTTCAGGGTATTTTTTCAGCGCCAGTTGTGACCAGCCTGTACCCAGGTGTCCGCTGACCTCGGTGCCACCAGCTTCGGCGTACTGCTCAAAGCGTTTGATGGCAGCCGCTGCCGAGCCGCCGTAGTACAGCGACCAAGCCATGGACAACAAAGCGGTTTGCTTGGCTTTGCCGGTCAGTTTGATCTTGTCAAACACGGGGTCAATATAGAAAGGCGCCAAACTGGCGGCGTAGGTCAAGCTGGAAAGCGCGACTTTTTCATCATTCAAGCCGTTGCTGGCGCGTGAAATCAGGTAGTACAGGTCGGCCGAGAAGGGATAGGCAAATTCGCCCATCAACAACATCGCCTTGGCTTCTTTGAATTGACCTGCGTTGATCAGGGTGTCTGCATTGCTGGTGTAAGAAGCCAATGATTGGTAAGGATTGAGTTTGAAAGACTGGCTCAGGTTGGAAGCCGCTGCTGCGTAGTCTTTCTTTTTCATGGCAACCGTGCCCAAACCGGTCAAAGACAAATAGGCTTTGGGGTTTTTAGCGATCACGTCTTTGAACATCTTCTCTGCACCGGCGCTGTCGCCCTTGTAGTACGCCATCCAAGCAAAGCCGTCATCCATCAGCCATTGCAAATCGGCAGGGGCTTCTTTTTTGGCATCGTTGAAATAGCTGGCAGCTTCATCAAAGCGGCCTAAGTTCACCAAGCCCCAAGCTTTTTGGTAGGGCACTAACAACAGGCCTTCAGCGGAATAAAGGCCGCTGTAAGAATAAGAAAAATTGGGGTCAATCGCCAAAGCGTCTTTAAAAGCGTTGCGCGCATCAGAGGTTTTACCCATGGCCAGTAAAGTCCAACCACGGCCGTCAGCGGCAGCGGCGTTCTTTTTAGACTTGGCGTCGGCTGCTTTGGCATCAAAAGCTTTAAGCGCACCTTCTAAATCGCCTTTGAAGTAAGCGCTCCACGCGTCTTTGACGATGGCGGTTTTTTCAAATGGGGTGGGTTCGGCAGCAAAACTGACTGCGCCTACTGCCATCATGGCAGCGACAAGGGTGGTGCGTACAAACTTCATTTCGGTTCCTTTTTTAGGGTTGCAAACAAACTATCTGAGAAATCTGCAGCGAATGTAATCTGTAATCAAAGACAGATTTGTTAAACACCATAAAAAAAATGTTAAAGCATGTGTAAATGTGAGCCACTTATCATATTTATCAAATTCAAATATTTTTTTGACTTGTAGAACGCACAACGCACAACGCACAACGCACAAAGCACAAGGCTAAGGTAGCTGTCCTAAGACAGGAGTTGCAGAT
>JABMMR010000153.1 GCA_013205525.1 Burkholderiales bacterium
AGTCAGGGAGCACCTCGCGCACCATGCCGGACATTTCCAGCATTTCTTCTTTGGACATCTTCCTGCCTAAAGCGTCTGGCGCTTAGTCGGCGGATTTGATGTTGGAAGCTTGCAAGCCTTTGGGGCCGGTGGTCACGTCAAAGCTGACGCGTTGACCTTCTGCCAGGGTCTTGAAGCCCTGATTTTGGATTGCTGAAAAATGGGCAAATAAATCTTTGCCGCCGTCTTCGGGAGTAATGAAACCAAAACCTTTGGACTCGTTAAACCATTTCACTGTACCTGTTGCCATTTATTACATTTCTTTAAAAAAAAGGGAAGCCCCCCTCGGGGTCGAAGGTCAAGAAAGCGATGAGACGAAGGGAGAAATACCGTGTAAGGGGCAGAACTAGAAACGCGCTACAACCACAAAAACTTGATAATCGAAGTTGTCACTATGCCTTGTATTTAGAAATAAAGCAAATTTATTCGTTTTTTTAGGATAATATTACTCATATGAGCGACATACGAACCCTGCGTCAGGTCTTGCAAAACCACCGCGCCATAGCAGTTGTAGGTCTTTCTGCTGACTGGTATCGCCCCTCTTATTTTGCAGCAAAGTACATGCAAGAACATGGCTACCGCATCATTCCGGTCAACCCCAAATACACCGAAATATTGGGTGAAGTCTGCTATCCCAGCTTAAAAGACATTCCCCACCTCGTCGATATCGTTGACGTGTTCCGTAAGCCCGCAGATACCCCTGCTATCGCCCAAGAATCCGTTGATATTGGCGCCAAGGTGTTTTGGTTGCAACTGGGCGTCATCAACCAAAACGCCCAAGCCATTGCCGAAAATGCTGGCTTAACGGTGGTGGCTGACCGCTGCGTCAAGATCGAGCATGCTCGTCTTTTTGGTGGACTGGGTTGGTTTGGTGTCAACACTGGCGTGATTTCATCTCGCCGTCCCCAGGCTCCCCACTGACGCACTATGGCTGATCGCAAGTTTGGTTTTGACACTTTGAGTCTGCATGCGGGGCAAATTCCTGATGCAGCCACTGGCAGCCGCGCAGTGCCTATTTACCAAACCAGCTCTTATGTGTTTGACAGCCCAGAGCACGCTGCCAGTTTGTTCAATTTGCAAACCTTTGGAAACGTGTATTCACGCTTATCCAACCCAACGGTTGCTGTGTTGGAAGAACGCATTGCCGCATTGGAAGGTGGACGCGCAGCGGTTGCCACCAGCAGCGGCATGGCCGCACAAATGATTGCCTTGCTTAATGTGTGTCAAGCCGGCGACCATATCGTTGCGGCTCGCACGCTCTACGGCGGCACCCACACCCAACTGGGCGTGAACTTCAAGAAGCTAGGTATTGACACCACCTTTGTTGATAGCGCCGACCCAGAAAACTTTGCCAGCGCCATCACGCCTCAAACCAAAGCTGTTTATGCCGAGACCATGGGCAACCCCTCGCTGAATGTGCTCGACATTGAAGCTGTGGCCAAGCTCGCCAACCAAGCCGGTGTGCCGCTGTTTATCGACAACACCTTTGCCAGCCCTTACCTGTGCCAACCCTTGGCATGGGGTGCGGCCATCAGCTTGCATTCAGCGACTAAATTCATCGGTGGGCACGGCACTACCATGGGCGGAGTCATCGTTGAGTCGGGCAAATTTCCTTGGGACAACGGCCGTTTTGCCAGCATGACCGAGCCCTCCCCTGGCTACCACGGTGTACGGTTTTTTGAAACCTTTGGCGACTTTGGTTTCACCATGAAATGCCGCATGGAAGGCATGCGAACCTTTGGTCCCGCGCTGTCACCCTTCAATGCTTTTTTGCTGTTGCAAGGTGTAGAAACCTTATCGCTGCGCATGGACCGCCATTGCAGCAATACGCTGGCAGTGGCCCAACATTTGCAGCAACACCCCAAAGTGGCTTGGGTGAATTACCCGGGTTTGACGGATCACCCCGATCACGCGCTGGTGAAAAAATACCTAACCAAGGGCGCAGGTGCGGTGTTGAGTTTTGGCATTAAGGGTGGCGCTGCGGCGGGTCAAAACTTCATCAACAACGTGGAGTTTTTGTCTCACTTGGCCAATATCGGCGACGCCAAAACTTTGGTCATTCACCCCGCTTCCACCACCCATCGACAACTGACTGAAGAGCAGCAAATTGCAGCCGGTGTGCCGCCTGATTTGATACGCTTGAGTGTGGGTTTAGAAACTTTAGAAGATATTTTGTGGGACATCGACCAGGCCTTGGCGGCCAGTTAAGCCACCCCTAACAGCCTTATGAGTAGCTTTACACCGGTCCACCTCTCCCCAGCATGGCTGTCCTTGCAAAACTTGGCGCAGCCGAGCTTTCCCTCGCTGCGTGAATTGCAGTCAAACATCCCTCGTAACTCATCAATGCACCTTGATGCCTGCGGCATCCACATGGACTATTCTCACCAGCGGGTTAATGTACAAGTGCTGCAAGCTCTGCAAGCATTAGCAAGCGAGCGCCAAGTAGGCGCTCAGCTGCGTGCCATGTTCCATGGTGAACATATCAACACCACGGAAAAGCGCAGTGTGCTGCATGTGGCTTTGCGCGGCAGTCACCTGAACCATCCGCTATGGGACGAAGCCATTTCGAGGCAGGTGAAGACGCAATTGGACAAGGTTTGTCTCTTCGCTGAAAAAATACGCGCAAGTGCTTGCACGGGCTTTAGCGACTTGCCCATCACCGATGTGGTCAATATTGGCATTGGCGGCTCAGACCTTGGGCCGCGCATGGCGAC
>JABMMR010000154.1 GCA_013205525.1 Burkholderiales bacterium
ATTGATGTCTTCCATGGGCACCACTTGCGCCATGCCGCCGCCTGTGGCACCGCCCTTCATGCCAAACACCGGCCCTAAAGAGGGCTCGCGCAGGCAAATCAAGCTTTTCTTGCCTATCTTGCACAAGGCGTCACCTAAGCCCACGGTGGTGGTGGTTTTGCCCTCACCGGCAGGCGTAGGAGAAATAGCGGTCACCAAGATGAGCTTGCTGCCCGCTTTGTTGGGCATGGCGGCAATGTGCTTTAAAGACAGCTTGGCTTTGTGGTGGCCATAGGCGTACAAATGGTCATCATCTATATGTAAATGTTGTTTCACCAGCTCGGGGATTCGTTTTAAGCTGGCGGCTTGGGCGATTTCAATGTCACTGCGCATGGTTGAATCAAAAAAAGTTTAATGACGATAATTTTACAAGCATGCTTTCGTTTTATTGCATAAAAAACTGACGCACAATGCCAACCAAGGGTCAGACCAATTTAATTGGGGTCAGACCCCGATTAATAATTGGGGTCTGACCCCAATTAAATTTTGATCAAGGAGACTGGGATGAAAAAATTATGGCTTTGTTTAGCCGCCTTAACGGGGATGAGCGCCAGCTATGCGCAGTCGCGGCTGGATGTGGCCTTTACTTGGAATATCAGCCACCGCTGCTCACCGGTCTCGCCTGAAATTCGCCTCAAAGACATTCCGACAGGAACCACACGTTTGTTGGTCAAGATGACCGACCTCGATCAAAAAGACGATGACCACGGTGGTGGCAGCATCACGCCAAGCGATGCCTTAGGCAGCACTTTCACCATCGATTCCGGCGCTTTAAAAGCCTACAAAGGCCCTTGTCCGGAAAATTTCACAACTTTGGGACATGAGTACCAATTCAGCGTCACCGCCTTGGGCGCAGACAACAAAGCTTTGGCTGTGGGCAGCGCCAAAGCGCCTTTTTCTGCCAAATTTGTGATCTTGCAAGGGTTGTTGAAAAGCCCTTAAGAGGCCTTAGGCGACTTCAGCGAAAGCCGCCAGCGGCAGACAGGTCACCCAGCAGATCTGTGTAAAGACCTTGGAACTCGGATGTGCTCATCAGAGGCATATCGGTGGTCAAAACGGTGTCTTGTAACACTTTGAGCTTGGGCCACGGCAGCACATTCAACCACCGTTGCTTGACAGCATAGGTCAGACAAACGCGCAAACTGGCTATGACCTGCTGAATTTTTTGGGGGGATAGCCGCTTTTCCTCTAGGACGTAAGTGAACTTGCGCAGGCGCGTAGCGGTGACGTCATAGAGGGGCGTTTGGCCCCAAAAAGGCAATAGATGGGACTGTAAATGATCTTTGCGGCGATGCAGCGTGTCGGCACTTAAACGAAGCGCCGCGTGGGCCAAGTACACGCGGGCGAGCTCTTCGAAATGATGTGACTCGCTGACTTGATTAGGCAATGATCATCTCCCTGAGGCTTTCGATCCGCAACATGACCAGCGCAATGTCGGGCTTACTCATACCAGCTGCGGTCAGCACATCTTTGAGCACATCGGCGACTTCGTCGAAATGCATGCTGTGTATGTGGTACTTGGCATGTGCAGTGTACATGTCCCGTCCGGTATAAAACTCTGCGGGTTTACCCATGACAAAAGCTACATACTTGACCGTGTGCTCGGCCAAATGCTCCAAATCTATGCCTTCAAAATAAGCCGCCAAATGGTGTCTGGCCAAGACTTCTTGGTGAAACGCTTTAACAACCTTGGCGATGGTGGGGAGGCCACCGTATTTATCGAAAAGCGTTATCGACGAATCGACTTCAGGCCCCTTGGGCTGGGTTTGCGGCGGCCCCTGTGCGGCTGGCGTCTCTGCCTTTTTGCCAAAAACCGACCCCTGACTCTCATAAAAGTCGCGTGAACCGCACTTCGCACATTTCATGGGTTTAGGCTCATCGGCCGCGATCCCACACTTGCTACACACTTTTGTTGCCATGGCTACCTTGTTTGATGTTTGCTAAAACTTCTTAAATACTAACTTAAAGATATTAACTTTCTTATTTTTCATGCCAAAGGCAGCACCTGACTGCGGCGCGAAACTTGCTTCTACTTTGCCAGTGTCAATATTCCATTGACCGTAACCGCTGGTGACAGAAACCAGCAAAAGGGGCAAAACATGTTGAAAGCGATTTCTTTGGTATTCATTTCCATACTTTTCAGCCCTTTTGCCCATGCCGAACACTGGCGATATTGCGCCGCCAACGCGCCTGAATCCACCCCTTGCAAAGCCTTTGTCGCCTCGGTCATTTCGGGTCGTATTCCCGACATCGACAGCAACGAAGTGCCTCGTTACGCTTCGGCCAACCCCGTCTCTTTGGCCATCAACCCTTTACAAACGGGAAATGTGCCCAGCTTTGGCCATGCGCCTTCAAGCGCACTGCAACCCTTTGTCCAAATGACCGCTTCCATCTTGGTGAGATAAATCCATGAACACGCATGTCCATACCTCTTCGATATCCGCCCCGGGTTTCCAACTGAACCCTTGGACGCTGTGGCTGATGCTGCAAGTCGCTTTCATTGTTGGCATCTGCATGGTCACGCTATGGTCTTTGCCAGAGAACATGCAAAGCGAGCGCGAGCGTCTGGATATTGAACACACAATTGAAGAACGCACGCTGTGGCAGCAACTCAATGCCCGTCAGTGCAATTTGGCCGATGAAAGCGTGCAAGCGCTGCAGCAGCAACTCAGCGCCTACAACACCCATGGACGCGGCCAGGTCCAAGCCCATATCGATCAGCTCAAACTCAAGCTGAACGAAGCCCAAGCCATGGTTGATTACGCCGTGTTGCAAGGCTATCCCAACGGCATGATCGTGCGTGAAGAAATCACCAAAGTGAATTTGTACAAAAAGAAAATTGCCGAGCAGCATTGGGAAGACCAAAGCTTCAGCTATGACTTGATCGCCGACCCCGATATGCGCAATTACGCAGTGCAGTGCGCCAGCAACGACGGCTTGCTGTCACAAGCCCGCTCTGGCCTCGATGACGCCAATATGCAGCATGGTCAGACCGAACGTCAGCGCACCGTGATCTATTTGCTGGCCTGTCTGGGCTACATCTTGTTGGCTATGAGCAGCTTGTTGGTTCAGCAACGGCACCTGAAAGCCGCTGCGTAAGCTCTAGCGCGCATGGGCTGAAAGCGCATCAGTTAACCTGAGGGCTTTGCGGAGCCTTACCTTGGATATGCCCACCGGCCGACCGGCCACCCTCAGCCTTCGCGGCATGGTCACTTCCCCTCACAGTCTGGCTTCTGCGGCAGGCAGCGATGTGCTGCGCGCCGGCGGCTCAGCGGTTGACGCAGCGATTGCCACAGCCGCCGCTTTAGGCGTGATTTACCCACATATGACGGGCATGGGCGGCGACGCCTTTTGGCTGATCCATGACGCCCACACAGGCAAAGTACGCTACCTGAATGGCGGCGGGCGGGCCGCGGCCAGCGCCGACCCACGTTTTTTCACTGACAAGGGTTTGAGCGAAGTGCCGTTTCGTGGTGTCTGGCCTGCCACCTTGACCACCCCTGGCGCGGTGTCGAGTTGGTGCGAAGCGCATAAAGCCTATGGCAAATTAGGCTTGCCCCGCATTTTGGCGTCGGCCATGGATTACGCCCAGAATGGCTACCCAGTCAGCCAACGGCTGGCGGGATGGATGCAGCGCAGTCAGGCCGAATGCAGTGCTCAACTGGGATGGTCTGAACTTTTCACCCCCCAGGGGCTTCTCCCCACCACGGGGTCTACTTTGCGTAACCCCGCACTGGCGCGCACCCTCCAAGCGCTGGCCGAGCAAGGCCAAGCCGGTTTTTACCAAGGTGATACGGGTAAGGCATTGGCAGCGCTGTCCAAGGAACACGGCGGTTTTTTCACGGCCCAAGACTTGGCGCAGCAGCAAGCTGAGTGGGGCGAGCCGATTGTGGGCAGCTACCGCGATCTGAGCCTCTACCAAACCCCGGCACCCACCCAAGGTTTCACGGTGCTGCAAATGCTCAAATTGGTAGAACCCTTGGAGCTGCACAAAAAAGATTTTGATGATCCCGAACGCATCCACTTGATGGTGCAGGCCAAACAAATCAGTTACCACGACCGCGACCGCTGGCTGGGCGACCCCGCCTTCACCGATATGCCCATGGCGCAACTGCTGAGCAACGCCTACCTCGATCAGCGCCGAAGCCTGATGGACACCAGCCGTGCTTTGGCGTGGGACCAAGTGCCCTCCTATGGCAGTTTGCGCGGCGACACGGTGTATATAGCGGTGGTAGACGCTCACGGCAACGCCGTGTCTTTGATCCACAGCCTCTATGGCGCTTTCGGCTCTGGCGTGGTGAGCCTTGACACCGGCGTGCTGCTGCAAAACCGCAGCGCTTATTTTTCTTTGCAAGCTGGCCACCCGAATGTGCTGGCACCGGCGAAGATTCCCCTGCATACCTTGATCGCGTCTATCGGTTTTCGCCACAACAAACTGTGGAGCGTCATGGGCTGCATGGGCGCTGATGGGCAGCCGCAAATCCAGTTTCAAGCCTATAGCAATATGCTCGACCACGGCATGGATATTCAACAAGCGGTGGAAGCACCGCGCTGGCTGTCAGGGCGATTTGCCTTGGGCGAGGCGCGTGACACCCTGCATGTGGAGAGCCGCTTAGGGGCCAAGACCTTGGACGCCTTGGCGGCCAAAGGCCATGTGCTCAACCGCTGGGGGCCTTGGAACGAGCTGGCCGGCCACGCCCACGGCATCACCTTAGAAGGACCTCAGCAAACCCGTTTTGGCGGCAGCGACCCGCGCAGCGATGGCGCAGCGGTGGGTTACTGAGGCGAGTTGCTGCTCAAGGGCATGCTGCACACGCTGTCCATCAATTGCTTATCAACCGAAGCAGCCTCGGGCTTGACCCATTGCCCGTTGCCGCTGCGCCGCGCCAAGATATTGCCTGTGGCCATGGGACCCGACATGGCGTGGATTTGCATCACCCGTGCTTGAGTTTGCTCGCAGTCGTACTCTTCTACCGAGCGAAAAGACGCGGTTCCTTGCTCGTTGGGCTTACCTAAATCATTCAAAATCCAAGCGCGGCTATAGCCATTGATGACCTGCAAATTGTCTTTATCGATAAAGAAACGGGCTTGGGTGGGGTCGGTATGCACCAGCTGCCAATCGGCATGGGCTGCAAAACACATAAAAACCAGCAATATCGGGATTTTTTTCATCTTTGGGGCTCTCAGATCTTCATTTTTCAGCGGGCGTGCCGAATCTAAGACTACCTGATTTTCCATTCAGGTCTCATTCACCGTGGGTGAAAGGTCTCTTTTTGCGAACAAAACTGACGCACTTGACCGGCTCTTGCTGGTCAAAACCCAAGTCCTGGTTGCTGGGCGGACTTGGGGCTGCCGCATGTGTGGCTATGGCCGCCAATAATGACGACTGGATTCAATTTCCGCCCCGCCCGGGTGCGCCCGCGCCAAAAATTCAAAACGACTTACCCAAGCCAGCACCACGCAGCACAACCAACACCCCGGCCACTGACGACAACTGGATCAAGTTTCCGGCCTTGGCCCCACCTAAGCTGCCTGAAGCAGCCAGTGCGAAAGAGCCCGTGGCGCCCGCGCCTGCCGTGGCGCAAGAACCAGCTACGCCCGCGCCAAGCCCTGCTGCGGCTGCCCCTCCTGAGCAGGCAGCGCCTAGCCCTGAATTCGTTTTCAAGGCCTTCAAGTTTGAGGGCAACAAGGTGTATTCCAACCAACGCTTGCAGCAGTTGCTGACAACAGCCGTGCCCCAAGTGCAGGATGTGGTCGATCTGCAAAAAGCGGCGGATAGCGTCGCCCAGCTTTACCAAAAGGATGGCGTTTTGGCCCGCGTGGACTTGTTACCTCAAGACCTGACCGAAGGCATTGTGGTCATCAGCATCACCGAGGGCCGTTTTGCAGGCGCCAAATTGGAAACCCCCAACAGCCCCAAATTGCCTGCCGACTACTTGGTGAAA
>JABMMR010000155.1 GCA_013205525.1 Burkholderiales bacterium
GAAAATTTTGAGCATACTGCCCTGGGCAGATTGGTTGGTGCTGCTGTTTTTTGGGGTGATGTGGATTGGCTACGCCCAATTCGCCAGCCGCTGGTCGCTTAAACGCCCGTCCATCTTGGCCGCTACCAACCGCTTTCGCTTGCGCTGGATTAAGGTGTCTTTGTCGCGTGACCCGCGGGTGCTCGACGGCATCATCACCCAAACTTTGTCCAACACTCCGGCTTTTTTTTCGTCCACCACTATATTGATCATTGGTGGTTTGCTGGCCTTGATGGGCACCACTGACAAAGCAGCTGAGTTGGTGCGTGAAATTCCTTTTTCTCAAGCCACACCCATCTTGGTATTTGAGTTCAAGATATTGGTGTTGATCGCTATTTTTGTGTATGCTTTTTTCCGTTTTTCATGGTCTATGCGGCAATACACATTTGTTGCTTTGATGATTGGTGCTTTGCCTTCGCCCGAATTTTTCGCCGCACAGCCTGACAAAGAAGACGATTACGCCGAACGTGTTTCCGCCATGACCGGACTGGCTGCAGAAACCTTCAACGACGGTTTGCGGGCTTACTATTTTTCATTTGCAGTGATGGGTTGGTTTTTCTCACCACTGGCCTTTGTGCTGACCTCGGTGTTGATCGTGGCAATTTTGTACAACCGAGAATTCCGCTCTGATGTGCTGGGCGTGCTCAACGACGGCAATTAAAAAAAGTTTGGGCTTGCCAAACTTGTAAAGCAGCTTTAGGTGGTAGAAATACCCAGCTTATTCAGTAAAGCCTGATCCTTTTGCCAATCCGGGTTGCCCGTGGTGAGTAATTTATCGCCGTAAAAAATGGAATTGGCGCCCGCCATGAAGCACAGCGCTTGTATGGCTTCGCCCATTTGTTGCCGTCCGGCTGACAAGCGCACACGGGCTTTGGGCATGGTGATGCGAGCTACGGCAATCGTGCGAACGAACTCCAGCAAGTCAAGTGACTCGGTGCCGTGCAATGGCGTGCCTTCAACTTGAACCAAGTTGTTGATGGGCACGGATTCTGGGTAAGGGGTCAGGTTAGCGAGTTGGTGCACCAAACCTGCGCGCTGTGCGCGGCTTTCACCCATGCCAACGATGCCACCGCTACACACATTCATGCCAGCCGCACGCACATGGGCCAAGGTATCAAGACGTTCTTGGTAGTCCCGCGTGGTGATGATGTCGCCGTATATCTCTGGCGTGGTGTCTAGGTTGTGGTTGTAGTAATCCAAGCCGGATTGCTTCAACATGCCCGCTTGTGATTCAGTCAACATACCCAGAGTGCAGCAGGCTTCCATACCCAAGGACTTGACGGTGCGAACCAGTTCGGCGACTTTTTCTACATCACGGTCTTTGGGTTCGCGCCAAGCCGCGCCCATGCAAAAGCGGCTTGCGCCGTTCTTTTTGGCTTCAAGCGCAGCGGATTTGACCTCTTCGACATCCAGCAATTTGGACGCTTCCACACCGGTGTTGTAGTGAACCGATTGGGGGCAGTAGCCGCAGTCTTCAGGGCAGCCACCGGTTTTGATAGACAAAAGCGTGGAGAGTTGAACTTCGTTGGGATTGAAATGTTCGCGGTGAATTTGCTGAGCCTGAAACATCAAGTCGCTGAAAGGCAAATTGAACAAGGCTTCAATCGATTGACGGCTCCACACTTCGTCAGAATTTTCTAAGGGATTAGAAAGCTTGGCGGGCTTGAGGAAATGAACAGGCTGAATTTGCTGTGTAACTGCGGTAGGCATAATTGAGTAACATTTAATTGAATGTCTGAATATAGCAATAAATAAAATGACCTAACCATAAGAGGTTTTTTCTGAGTACGCATTCTTCGCAATTGGTGCAACGCAGTTTGCACAGTGTTTGGCACCCTTGTACGCAAATGCAGCACCATGAGACCGTGCCATTGGTGGCCGTTCAGCGCGGCAGCGGTCCTTGGCTTTATGACCATGATGGCAAGCGCTACCTAGACGCCATCAGCTCTTGGTGGGTCAACCTGTTTGGTCATGCCAACCCACGCATCAACGCTGCTTTGAAAAACCAACTAGACACTTTGGAGCATGCCATGCTCGCTGGCTTTACCCATGAGCCCGTGGTGTCGTTGTCCGAGAAGCTCTCGGCCTTAACTGACGGTGCATTGGGACATTGTTTTTATGCCTCAGACGGCTCTTCTGCGGTAGAGATTGCCCTCAAGA
>JABMMR010000156.1 GCA_013205525.1 Burkholderiales bacterium
CGATCGGCCAGCGGCTGTTCATTTTGGTATTTTTTATAGTGCCAGGCCAAGCCCGATTTGATTTGTTGGTGACAAATGTCTTGTGTGTCTAGAAACACTTTGCCGACAATGCGTCCGTATTTGTCGTTCTTGGTGAAAGACACTTGCACCGTTTTGCCGTGCACCATTTCGTAAAGTGATTGTTTGGATTTTTCGCCAAATGCTTGGGCTTTTTCTGGGGCATCAATTCCCTGCAGCCTGATCTTGTGCTGCGTTTTGTTGATATCCAAAATGGTGATGGTGTCTCCATCTGCCACTGACACCACCTTGCCTTGCAGAATGTTTTCTGCGCTGGCGTTAGCAACGGCAAAATTTAGAAATATCAGTAAAAATGACAAAAATATCTTCATTTATGAAGTTTGCCACGATATTTATTGTTTTATTGAATTTACGTTGTGCTAAAGCGCCTCCACCCTTCCAAAGTCAGGTTGCAGCAACCACTGCGATAACTCGTCAGCCAAACGCTCAGACTCGGCCACCGCTTTTCTCCACACTTTCACGCGGCTGGCCAAGTCTTGGCCATAGGTGGTGAAGTCGCTGCGGTCAGGCAGTTTGCCATTGGGCAGACTGCGCACCCATTCGGGGTCGGGGGCCAGCAAGAGGGTGCTGTCTAAAAACGCGGTGGCATGGTGGCGACTTGTCAGCTTTTTGTCCAACCAACCCGGCACCACGGCTTTTTGAAAATGCGGGTACAGCGTCAAGCCTTTGGCTTGGCGGTAGTCCAAATGCAAGTGGTAATCGGTAATGCCACCATCCCAATAAGCGCCCGCAGGTGCGCCGTCAATGGCCTTGACGGCTTCAAGCACAAAAGGAATAGAGCAACTCGCTTGCACCGCATCCAGAAAATTGTCTTCGC
Organism: Burkholderiales bacterium; assembly: GCA_013205525.1. Lineage (GTDB taxonomy): Bacteria > Pseudomonadota > Gammaproteobacteria > Burkholderiales > Burkholderiaceae_C > Limnohabitans. The sequence continues at coordinate 896 of JABMMR010000156.1, forward strand.
TCAACGCCAGATGGCGCGAGGGGTAATCGTGGGTGGCAAAGGGCAAGGGATGGGCTTGGCCCATAAAGGGGCTAGAAAACACCACCCGTTCTAGCCATCGGCCCATGGCAGGACGGCTGATGAAGTTGCTGAGGTAAGCGCAGGCGTAGCCCAGCGGGGTACGCCAGGCATTGTCTTGCGACAACAAGCCCAAACCCCGCGAAGTCATCACATGCAAGCGGTAACGTGGGTGCTGAATGACTTGGTGAATACGCCCGCTGTAAAAACGCTGCAAGTTGGCAGCAAAATCACTACTGACTTGCTGCGCTGTCGGGCGGCGTTGCCCGGGGCTGAGTTGGTAGTGCTGGTGAATATAAGCATCTTCCAAAGCCAGCAGTTCTTTTTCTGGCTGGGCTAAGCAAGCAGAGGCCAAGCGCCAAGCGCCTATGGAAGCGCCCACCAAGTCTATGGGTTGATCACTGCGAGACAGCCAATGGCCAAACAAAAACCGGTCCATGGGCCCCAGAATTAAACCCTTGGGGCCGCCTGCCGCGCCAGGAACCACGCTGATGTGCTGGGGCAACAAGCCTTTGTCTGCAATATGTTGGCGGGCCGTGGGGCCGGCATAAATTCTCAGCGCCCTCATGGATGCGCCATGCTTAGTTTTTGCAGTCGCGGATGTCGGGCGGTAATTGGGCTAACCATGTAAGGTATCGAGGCTCATTCAACTCCATTAAATGCGCTTGAACCGCTGTCCAAGAATCTTTGGGGAAATTCTTACAAATCCGAATGGCCAACTGATTGGCAACCCCCGTCTCACCCTCAAGTATCTTGACCTTCAGTAAAGGCAAGTTGAGAAAGAGGGTTTGTGAAAAAATATTGGCATTTTCTTTGGCAATGCCACCAATCACAGCCAAGGATTGATCGTTGACAGGGGTGTCAAGCGACAAAACGCTCTCGAAAAGTAATTGATTCCACCAGATAGTTTTGTTGGCGGCAATAAACTCTTGTAAAGATTGATTTTGGGAAAAACGCTCGTAGGCTGTCAATGCTTTGCGGTGGTCGACATAAAACCATGTTGCGCATAGAACCAAAACTGTTGCCAAAACTTTGAAAGACCATTGAGGCAAACGAACTGAATAGGTGTCTTCAGGCAAAAGACTGAAAGCAAAAACGAAGATGAACAGAAACACAGCATGCCACAAGGGATATTCAAGCATGCTGTGTAGGCCCAAGATCATCACCATACAAACCATGGCCAATTCAGGTCCACTGGCATTTTGCCAAGGCCTTTTTTTGATTAGCCAATAAGCGGCGAATACCAGCAACGACAGTGTGCCCAAGATACCTAGCTCAACTTGTATCTGTGCCAACAGATTGTGTGCATGGTCAACAGGTTCCAAGATGCCTGGCGTCATGACTTCAGCGACTTGTAACTGACGCCATCCCACGCCCATCAAAGGGTATTGTTGAATCATCAGCCACACATCACTCAAAATCCGCAGGCGGTGAGAACCCGAAGCTTCAACCGCTTTGCGTGAGTCATCCAATAACTGACCCGACATCAAGCCATAGCTTGCCAGTAACTCGCCCAAACCTATGGCTATCAACTGCCACACTATCAAGGCTACCCACACCCATGAGATATTCAAACGTTGGCGCATGAGTGCAAGCAAACCACTGACGAGCAGCAACTCCAGGTAACCGGTACGTGAACTGGTGGCATACACCGCCAACATCATGAATCCCATTGCAAATAAACGCCAAAGTGAAGGGCGGGCGCTGTGTTGCCCCTGCTCGGGTTGAAGAAAGACCAAGCTCACGATAGTGCCTACTATCAAACTGGCACACAAATTGGGTTGACTTAAAAACCCACCTTGCCGGGGAAATGAAACGGACTTGTTGAGCCAAGGGCTCAGCAAATCTTCAAGTTGGAACATTTGCAGCCAAATACTGGCTGCTTGCAATAAACCCGCTGCCAGTACCACGCCCATAAAAGATTGAGCCAAAAGCCCGCCCTGCCCTGCGCGCACCCACATCTTGACCCATGCACATAGCAAGACCACGGCTAACAAATAGGAGGTTGAAACCAGCAGATAGCTGAAATAGGTGGTGTTGATACCGGCTATATATTGAACAAAGGCCAATATCCACCAACCGCCACACAATAGGCTCAAAGAGGTCAAGCCAAAGTCGGTAGCTTGCCGGGGAAGGTAAATATAAGTCGCCAAGCCAAACAGACCCAAGCCTGTAAAAGCGAAAAAATCTGAGTTCAGTCTTGGGGTGATAGGGTTGATGAAAGGCAATGCACTGACAACAAAAAGCACAAAAAGAGAAACAAACAGAAAATTTGTCGGGATTGGCTCTGAATTATCAATTTCTATAGAAGTTTTCATTTCGATGGCCATGCAAAAAAAAATTGTTGCACTGTAGGCATTTATTTTTTTAATGAATTCTTAAGCGCTAGTCCTATATCGGGGCGTTCTGCGAACGGGTCTGGTGGGTTATGGCCGCCAACAATGGCATCAAAACGAGTAGTTGCATTGCCCAAGGCTTTGGGGTGGCTGTAAATATAGAACTGGTCGGCTCGTATGGCGTCAAACACCATCTGAGCCACTTGGGCCGCGCTGACTTTGCCGCTGCTAACCGCTTTGTCGCTCATGGATTGGCCTATTAATTGGCTTTGCGTGGGCTGGGTAGCTGACAAATGCTCGGGGCGGTTGCGTTCGCTTTGGTTGATGCCAGTGGGAACGAAGTACGGACAAAGCACGCTGGCGCTGATTTGCTCACTGACCAATTTCAAATCTTGGTAAAGGGTTTCGGTTAAAGCCACCACCGCGTGTTTGGTGACGTTGTAAATGCCCATATTGGGTGGAGTGAGCAAGCCCGCCATGCTGGCCGTGTTAACCATATGGCCTTGAAAAGAAGGGTCTTTTTGTGCGGCTTCCAACATCATGGGGGTGAACAAACGCACGCCATGAATCACCCCCCACAGGTTGACGCCCAACAGCCATTCCC
>JABMMR010000157.1 GCA_013205525.1 Burkholderiales bacterium
CTGACGTCCAAAGGCGTGGCGTCTTGGGCTACTTTCAGCGCATCAGCAGCGCTCAGCTCGCTCATGCGGCCATGGCCAAAAGCCTGCATACGTGCCACCCACGCTTTCACCGAGGGCGTGGTGTCAAGGACGCCCGCAAGAATGGGCACTTTCACCACAGTGAACCAGACCGAGTGGTAAGCCGAAAAATCAGCCAAAGTAGGCTGGTCGCCCAGCAAAAAATCTTGGCCCTCCAGCATGCTGGAGATGCGGCGCAGGTAGTTCTTGTAAGCACCCGTGGCATCGGCGGCCGGCATGCGCGCTGCCCCGCCGCGCATGGCTTGGCGGTCTTGGGCAAAGACTTTCACCACCTCGGGGTCTATGTTGGCAAACACATGGGCAGCACCCGCAGGCTGAAAGTTGTAGCCCATAGCGGTAGGAAACACAATGTTGTCCGCCCATTGCGCCAAGCTGTTGACCAAGCCTTTGGCATGCGGGCCAAACAGTGAGGGGCTGGGTTGGTGCTGCTCCAAGATATTGCAAATCAAACTGGTGTCGCAGTAAATATCAGCACCGATTTGCAAGACCGGCGTGCGTCGGTAGCCGCCCGTGAGCGGCATGAGGTCGGGCTTGGGCATGACCAAGGGAATGGTCACGCCTTGCCAATCGAGTTTTTTGTAGCCAAAGACCAAGCGCACTTTTTCGGCAAATGGCGAGGTGGGGTAATGGTGAAGAATCAAGGCTGACATGGCGGACTTTCAAAAAGGCTTCAGAGCTTGACCACTTGTTTGCCAAAGTTTTTGCCTTTGAGCAAACCCAAAAACGCCTCGGGTGCGCTGTCTAAGCCATGGGCCACGGTTTCACGGGGCTTGAATTTGCCGCTGCCAATAAGTGTGCCCAATTCCTTTAAGGCCTCAGGCCAGTCGGCGGGGTGTTCGCTAACGATAAAGCCTTGAACTTTCAAGCGGCTCATCAAAATCAAGGAGGGGTTGGTCATGGGAATCGGTTTGCCGTTGTAGCCGGCGATCATGCCGCAGACCGCAATGCTGCCAAATTCGTTCATACGCAACATGACCGCGTCTAGCACCATGCCACCGACATTTTCAAAATGGCCGTCTATGCCGTTGGGGCAAGCCTCTTTCAAGGCTTTGGACAAAGACACATAGTCGCTGTGTTGTTTGTAATCGATGCAAGCATCAAAGCCGAGTTCTTTCACCACGTAATCGCATTTGTCTTGGCCACCGGCAAAGCCGACCACACGACAACCGCGCGCTTTGGCCAAAGCACCGAAGGCACTGCCCACCGCGCCGCTGGCGGCACTGACGGTTAGGGTTTGACCCGCCTTGGGGTTGATGATGCGCACCAAGCCATGCCAAGCGGTGACGCCTGGCATACCCACCGCGCCCAAATAGTGGCTGATAGGCACATGCTTGGTGTCGATCTTGCGCAGCATGGCGGGTGTATCGGCGTCAACCACGCTATAGGTTTGCCAGCCACCCATGCCCACCACTTTGTCGCCCACGGCGAACTGCGGATGGCGGCTCTCGACCACCTCGCCCACCGTGCCACCCACCATCACCGCATTCAAGGCTTGAGGAGCGGTGTAGCTTTTACCGTCGTTCATGCGGCCACGCATATAAGGGTCAAGGCTCATGTATTCGTGCTTAACCAGCACTTGTTTGTCTTGCAAGGCTGGGGTGTCTAAGCCCAGCAGTTTGAAGTTGTCTGCCGTGGGTTCGCCGCTTGGACGGCTGACCAAATGGATTTGGGGGTTATGGGGCATGGAAGTCTCCTGGGTTTATCCGCCTGAAATGCAACTGACACCACCGTCAACAGCTAACCATTGCCCAGTGATGTGCTTGCCCGCGTCTGAGGCATATAGCAGACACAGGCCCTTCAAATCTTCATCGTCGCCCAAACGGCGCAACGGCGCATTCGCTTTGAGCTTGTCTTCGCCCATCGCTTTAAATATGCCAGCAGTCATTTTGCTCGGAAAGAAGCCTGGGCAAATCGCGTTGACGCGCACATTGTGCTCGCC
>JABMMR010000158.1 GCA_013205525.1 Burkholderiales bacterium
AGTCGGCGGTGGTCCAAATGACCAAGGCCATGGCCTTGGAGTGGGGCAAGCACGGCATCAATGTGAACGCGATTTGCCCGGGCTATATTGATACCGAAATCAATCACCACCATTGGCAAACCGAGCAAGGGCAAAAATTGGTGAATATGCTTCCGCGTAAACGCTTGGGTCGTCCGCAAGACCTTGACGCTTTGTTGGTGATGCTGGCCAGCCCACAAAGTGGCTTCATCAATGGCGCTGTGATTGCAGCGGACGACGGTTTTGGCGTATGAGAATAGAGCTGCCTGTCCAAAAGAAATGGGTTTACCAAGAAGTCATAGCCATGCGCTGGGGCGATATGGACGCCATGGGGCACCTGAACAACGCCAGCTACTTTCGCTATTTGGAGACAGCCCGTATCAATTGGTTTACCCAGTTGGCTTGCCCACCCAAACCCTCTGGCGAAGGCCCAGTCATCGTCAATGCGTTCTGTAATTTTTACAAGCAACTGGAATATCCCTGCGATGTGTTGGTGAAGATGTATGTCAGCGATCCGCAACGCAGTTCTTTTGAGTCTTGGGCCACTTTGGAGCGGGTCGATCAACCCGGCGTCATCCATGCGGATGGGGGAGCCACCACGGTATGGGTGAACTTCCCTCTGCAAAAATCAGCTCCGTTACCCGATTGGATGAGGGCGCATTTGATTTGATGGCAAGATGATGTTCATAAAGAATCATTTAAACAATGTTTCATTTATAGCAAAAATTAATTTATTTAATTATTAATTCTTATTTTTGTGGGTATTATAAATCAATACCACTTATTTTTGTGGGTTGACGGAGAGAACAACAGTGACCCTTCCCCACGAGTTGTCAGCGCACATCATGCGCAAGCAACCGACCCAAAAACGCGCTCAGCTCACCATTGAAGCGATATTTGAAGCCACCTCACAAATTGTTGACCGTGAAGGAGTCAGTGGTTTGACCACCAACAAAATTGCAGCCAAGGCGGGCTTTTCTGTAGGTACGCTCTACCAATATTTTTCCAGTAAAGAGGCCATATTTCGCGCCATGTCGCAACATGGCCGTAGCTTGGTGTTGCGAGATATCGAAAGCTTTTTGTTCTCCATTGAATGCAGCCAAGACCCGCTAGACATTTCGCCGGATGAATTTGTAAGACAGTATGTGCAAATTTGTATTGAAGGCTTTGCCTTAGGAAAAAGTTACCGACGGGCAATGAATCGCTTGTGTTGGCTTTTGGAGCAACCAGAAGAATCCGCAAGCTCGGTGCAAAAAATGGTCGAGCGTCTCTCGCTGTGTTTGAAATACTTGCAGCATCCCATGCTGCCGTTATTGGATGAGACGCAAATGTTTGTCATGAGTCGTTCCTTGCTGGGATGTTTACGAAGCGCCTCTTTAGAGCGTTTTCCTCATATGGACTCGGCCGAGTTCGAGCAGCAGTTGGTTGATTTGCTGATGGGGCAATTTGTTCGCAACTTAGAAGCCGCTTAAGTTTTTATAGCTTTTTCTCTTTGGGGATGCGCCCCATCAAATAAAACTCAGGGTTGGGCAACATATTCGAAAAACTGGCGATGCGATTGGATAAGCCGAAAAACGCCGTGATGGATGCAATATCCCAAATATCTTCATCATTCAATCCATGGGCGTGCAGGGCAGGGAAGTCAGCTTCCGCCACTTCGTCGCTGTGCAGGCAAACTTTCATTGCAAAGTCGAGTATGGCGCGTTGACGTGGGCTGATGTCGGCTTTGCGGTAATTGGTGGCGACTTGATCGGCCACCAGCGGTTTTTTTTCATAGATACGCAATATCGCCCCATGCGCCACCACGCAATACAGGCAGTGATTGGCCGCGCTGGTGGTGGTGACAATCATTTCCCGCTCACCCTTGCTCAGGCCACTGTCTTCGCGCAACATGAGGGCGTCGTGGTAGGCAAAAAAGGCACGCCACTCGGCAGGTCGTCTGGCCAGCGTTAAGAACACTTGCGGGACAAAGCCTGCTTTTTCCTGAACTTCCAAAATTTTTATGCGTATGTCTTCAGGCAGGTCGTTAATTTCAGGTGCAGGATAGCGGTTCATGTCGTCTCCAAGTCCAACCATTATGCCCAGCGATCAAGCTTGGCGCTAAGCCCATGCCCCTAGAATGATCTCCATGCAGCAAAGGAGAGTGGTTTGAATAAATTGTTTCCCAGTGCGGCGGCCGCACTTGAAGGATTGGTCCACGATGGGCAGTTGATCGCCGTGGGTGGTTTTGGTTTGTGTGGCATTCCCGAAGCGTTGATTGCGGCTTTGCGTGACAGCAAGGTACAAAACCTGACAGCTATCTCCAACAACGCCGGTGTCGATGATTTTGGTTTGGGAATTTTGTTGCAAACCCGACAAATCAAAAAAATGATTTCCTCTTATGTGGGCGAAAACAAAGAGTTTGAGCGTCAATATTTGGCTGGCGAACTCGAGCTTGAATTCACCCCGCAAGGTACTTTGGCTGAAAAACTGCGCGCTGGTGGCGCGGGCATTCCCGCTTTTTTCACCAAAACCGGCGTGGGCACGGTGGTTGCCGACGGCAAGGAGTTGCGCGAATTTGAGGGCGAGACCTATGTCATGGAGCACTCGTTGGTGCCTGATGTTTCTTTGGTTAAAGCGTATGCCGCAGACCGTGTGGGTAATTTGCAGTTTCGCCTAACTGCTCGTAACTTCAACCCAGCCGTGGCCATGGCGGGCAAAGTCTGTGTGGTTGAGGTGGAAAAAATAGTGGAGGTGGGCGAGATGCACCCCGATCATGTGCATTTGCCCGGCATTTATGTGCACCGCATTGTGCTCAACGCCCATCCCGAAAAACGCATTGAAAAACGCACTGTCACCGAAAAAGCAGGAGTCTGACCATGAGTTGGAGCCAAGACCAAATGGCCGCACGTGCGGCCCATGAATTAGAAGACGGTTTTTATGTCAATCTCGGCATTGGCATTCCCACGCTGGTGGCCAACCATGTGCCCAGCCACATTGAGGTATGGCTTCAGTCTGAAAACGGTATGTTGGGCATAGGCCCTTTTCCCAACGAAGACCATGTGGATGCCGATCTCATCAATGCGGGCAAACAAACTGTCACCACTTTGGCCGGAACTTCCATTTTTGGCAGTCATGACAGTTTTGCCATGATTCGTGGTGGAAAGATCAATTTGTCAATTTTGGGCGCCATGCAGGTCAGCGAAAAAGGTGACCTTGCCAATTGGATGATTCCAGGCAAGATGGTCAAGGG
>JABMMR010000011.1 GCA_013205525.1 Burkholderiales bacterium
GGGATTTCCATGCCTTGGCCACGCAGCACGGCGACGACCAAGACCACGCTGGCCAAAAAACCCATAAATATCCAACCGGTGAGGCCGTGGCGGCCTGGCAATCCGTCGTTGGCAAGGCTGGGGTTCATGCTGCAATTTCTTGCGTGGAAGCGCGAGGCGCATCGGTTGATGGCGATGTGTCACCCAGCATCACAGGCATGTGCGGGTTGACAGCTTGCCAAGCTTGCACAATGCGTTCGCCTACATCGCTGACATTGGCAATGCAGCGCAAACTAGGCTCGGGGTGGCGCAGCACCCAAGGGCGGGCATGGGGCCATAAATTGAGCCAAGCAATATGGTCGTTGCCGGCCAACTTCAGTGCGATATCGCCGCTGCCGTCGGCATTGGTTTTGAGTGAGGCGCCGGCCAACATGCGCAAAGGCAAATTGAAGGTGAGGGTCAGCACCACACCAATGCGCATGACCACCCGCTTGTTGGTCAAGGTGTACATGGCTGTGCTGGCTGTCAGCCAAGCCATGAGGCTGAGAATGGCCAGTGCCATGCTGCTCAGCACAAAGCTCAGCACCAAGGGCTTGAACACATTGCGCTCGGGTTCACCCAGCAAATAGGTGGCTTGCAGCAGCATCATGACGGCGAAATACCAAGCCAAGGTGCGCACATGAAATACATCAATGGCCACTTGTTTCCATCTGGGCGCACCTTGCCAAAGCAGCCGCTCGTCGGCAGGCAAGGCTTCAGGTAGCCCCAGCGCCGCCTCGAATTCATGTTCGTGGTTGGGATTGACTATCAAAACATGGGCTCCTGACGTTCGGGTGTGGCGTACAAAGTACCCGCACCGTAGTAAGCGGTGATTTTTTCTTCTTCGAGCAAGGTGATTTGTTCCATGCTCTTGGTTTTCGGCACATTGGCAAATTGGCCGGCCAAGATGGCACCGACAAACACACCCTTGGATTTAATGCGTGAGAAAGTCATGGGCAGTAACACGGTCTGACCTCCCGTGAGGCTCACCTCAAGGTAGCGAAACATCATTTCAGCGCGGTCAATCCACAGGTCTTTGACGGTGCCGGCCAGTTGTTTGTCTGCGCCGTAAACAGGTAAACCACGGGGGTCGACATCTTGGGACATGACGCCATGGTCGGCAGCGATGCGCAAAGGCACGATCTTGATGTGGTTGCCGTGGTAAAGGTCGGGTTCGTCCGCACGGGCTGCCCAAGCGCCTGGGCCCACGCCCGCCAACAAGGGGTCGCCCACGGGCTCTAGGGGTGCACCCAACCAACCATGTGTGGGTTGCGCCGAGTAAGTGCTGTCTAAACGGTTGACATCCGGCGCCAAGACTTCACGGCCATTAGCCAGTTTGTAAACCTTGGGCTCGGGTATGGGCCAGCCGGTTTGCTTAGGACCCCCTTCGTCGCGGCCGTTGTCCAACGGATAACCTTCGCGGTGGCCTTCGCGTACAAGGTAAAAAATCAAACCCGCAAAAAAAGCCCAAAACATGTAGAGCACGATTTGTGCAACATCAACGTACTGGGTAATAGCACCTGTTTCCATGGTAAGTCTCCTTAAAGTGCGCCTGACAAAAAATCACTCAACCTGGCAGTTCTGCCAGCCCCAAACCTCGAGTCCTTGAGGCCAAAGCCGGCTTACGGCTGACCAAGGGCCCCAAAGCAATCAACACCACAAACATCATGACCATCTCGGTCTGAAAAACAAAGTTGTAGCCGGTGACGTCGGAGACCAGCACTTCGCCCAACCATCCTTGGGTAGCTAATCCCCCGACCACGTCTCGGGCGACGCCGCCCAAGGCCATGGCGATACCCGAGGCCGTGGCCTGTACCGCACCCCAAGCGCCCAGCACCATGCCAGCGTGTTTGGATTCAGCCATCTCCATGGCGGTCAGCAACATGCCCACCGAGAACAAACCACCGCCAAAACCAATCAAGGCCGCGCCCATTTGAAACAAAACAGGCGAACCCAAGGGGGCAGAAAAAATAACGCAGGAGAAGGCTGGTAAACCCAACAAAGCACCCATGGCCGCCAGCCTGACAGCGTCAATATGGCGCAGCATGCGGGTCGACAGCACAAAGGCCAGCAAAGCCCCGCCGGCACTCAAAGCGGTGAGGCCGCTGGTTGAGCCCACACCCAAGCCCAGTATTTGGCCGCCATAGGGCTCGAGCACGATGTCTTGCATGCTGAAAGCCGCCGAGCCCAAACCCACGGTCCACAAAAACCGCTTCATATGCGGCACCTCTATGAAGGCGCGCCAGTTTTGCGAGAAGCCATCTGGGTCGCGTGCGCCGCGTTTGGCGCTGCGGGCTTCTTGTCTCCACAGCGAGATGAGGTTAATGAAGATGACGATGGTGGCACAGCCTTGCACCGCTTGAATCAGTCGAAGGGGCGAGAAATTGGCCAACAACAGACTGAGCAAGCCGCTGCCCAAAATGAGACCTACCAAGAGCATGGCATAGAGCAAGGCCACCACGCGGGGGCGCTTGTCAGCGGGGGCAACGTCGGTGGCCAGCGCCAAGCCGGCGGTTTGGGTGATTTGCATGCCTGCACCCACCAGCAAAAATGCCAGAACAGCGCCGATGCGGCCCACCAGTACAAAACCTTCGCGGGGTTCGCTCAGGTTCATCAGGGCAAACGGCATGATGGCCAAACCGCCAAACATCAGTAAACTGCCTACCCACATATAAGGAATACGACGCAAACCTAATGCCGAAGGATGGGTGTCGCTTCGGTAGCCAATCAGGGCGCGCAACGGCGCAAACACCAAAGGCAGGGCGACAGCGATAGCTACCCAAGCCGCGGGCACTGCCAATTCGACGATCATTACGCGGTTCAAGGTGCCCACCAACAGCGCCATGGTCAAGCCTATGGACAGCTGAAACATGGCCAAGCGCAACATACGACCCAGCGGCAACTGTGGCGACGCTGCATCCGCAAAAGGCACGTACTGCACCATCAGCGATTGCATCCATGCGGGGGGGCGAAAGGCGAACTTCATGTGCGCCTCCACTCCCAAGCTTGCGAGGTGTAAAAGCCGCTGGAGACGCGTTTCATTTGGCCTGGACGCCAGCCGTGTTGGCGCACCCCGCGCTCTATATACACATGCAAAGTGGTTTTGCGAATTGGGGCGAGCTGGGGCGAGCGGTCTGTGCGCGGGAACAAGCGCCCCATGGCATGGGCCGTGGCCAGCAGCGGCGAGTGCGGCGCAAAAGTAAACAACACCGATTTGCGGGTGCGCTTGGTGAGGGCTTCAACCGCGTTGGCGATGGTTTGGGTGTCGTAATGGATGAGCGAGTCCATGCACACCACATGGTCGAATTCGCCGTGCTCGGGGCTGAGCATGTCGCCAGACAAAAAAGTGATGCTGCCACCTTGGGCGCTGAGCGCGGGGTTGCTCATCAGCTCTTGTGCATGGCGCTCGCGGGCCAAATTCACCAAGGTGGGTGAGAGGTCGATGGCTACAACCTCGGCGCCGCGCTGCATGGCCTCTTGCGCCAAAGCGCCGGTGCCGCAACCTGCGTCGAGCAGTCGCAAGCCTCGCATGTCTTGGGGCAACCAAGACAAGAGAGTGTGGCGCATTTCATCGCGGCCTTTGCGCACGGTGGCGCGTATGCGCCCCACCGGGGCATTGGAGGTGAGTACCTCCCATGCCTTGGCTGCTGTGCGGTCGAAATAGTGTTCTATTTCGCCGCGGCGCGCTACATAACTGGCTTGGTTCATTTCAGTCAAATCCCAACAAATCAAAAATATCGCGGTCTTTCATGGGCACCGAGGGCAGCGGGTCGGTGCCGGCCCACAGTGCGGCGGCCAAGCGCATGTACTCGTCTTGCACGGCTTTGACTGCAGGCGTGGCTTCCAACTCGAACATGGTGCATTTTTGCAAGCGGCTTTTACGGATTTCGTCGAGCATGGGGAAATGCGCCATGTTCTTCAAGCCGGTGACCCCGTTGTACTTGTCCACTTGGTCGGTCTCGTCGCTGCGGTTGACGATCACGCCGCCCAAACGCACGTTGTAATTTTTCGACTTGGCACCAATAGCTTGCACGATGCGGTTCATGGCGAAGATGGAGTCAAAGTCGTTGGCGGTGACGATGAGTGCGCGGTCGGCGTGTTGCAGGGGGGCGGCAAAACCACCGCAGACCACATCGCCCAACACATCGAAAATGACCACATCGGTGTCTTCCAGCAAATGGTGTTCTTTCAGCAACTTGACGGTTTGCCCCACCACATAGCCACCGCACCCAGTGCCAGCGGGCGGGCCACCGGCCTCGACGCACATCACACCGTTGTAACCTTGAAACACAAAGTCTTCTACGCGCAGCTCTTCGGCATGAAAGTCCACGGTTTCAAGCACATCAATCACCGTGGGCAGCATTTTTTTGGTGAGCGTGAAAGTGCTGTCGTGCTTGGGGTCACAACCGATTTGCAGCACCCGCTTGCCCAGTCTGGAAAAGGCGGCGGACAGGTTAGAAGATGTGGTGCTTTTGCCAATACCGCCTTTGCCGTAAATGGCAAAGACTTTGGCATTGCCGATCTTGACGCTGGGGTCGAGCTGCACTTGCACGCTGCCCTCGCCGTCAGGGCGTCCGCCGCGCTTGATTTGGTTGACGGGGATGGTGGCGGTTTCAATCATGGTGGTTTTCCTGTGGGGACTTCAACGGCTGAAATGAGCCTTGGCTTCGTACATGGTCTCTACCGTGATCTGCGCGAGGCCGCGTTCACGGGCAAAAGTTTCGGTGTTGCGGCGGGCTTTGCTGCGGACAAAAAACGGTATTTTTTTGAGTTCTTTTTCCGCCTCGGGCGCCCAACTGCTTTCGTTGCTGGCAGGATCATCTGAGACCACCGCAGCTTGTGCCACTGCTGCTTTTTGCGGCACAACGGTGTGGCCCGAGCCCAAATGCGAGGGCGCAGCACCGTCGTGGAATTCGAAGTCCTCGCGGAACATGCCCAGCAGGTGTTCTTCTAGGCCCATCATGAGCGGGTGCACCCAGGTGTCGAACAAGACATTGGCGCCTTCAAAGCCCATTTGTGGTGCGTAGCGAGCGGGGAAATCTTGCACATGCATGGGCGCAGAAATGACTGCACAAGGCACGCCCAAGCGTTTGGCGATGTGGCGCTCCATTTGGGTGCCCAAGAGCAGCTCGGGATGCTGGGCTTTGACCGCGTCTTCGACTTCCAAATAGTCGTCGGAGATCAGGGCCTCAATGCCATAGAGCTTGGCCGCGTCGCGCACTTCACGGGCGAACTCGCGGCTGTAAGTGCCCAAGCCCACCACTTCAAAGCCCATTTCTTGGTGTGCCACGCGAGCGGCAGCAATCGCATGGGTGGCGTCGCCAAACACAAAGACGCGCTTGCCGGTGAGGTAGGTGGAGTCGACCGACTTGGCGTACCACTTGGCGCGTGAATCTTGGCTGTAGTCGGCCAAGGTTTTACCGCTATCGACCAAACCTGCAAGCGTGCGTACTTCTTGAATGAAATCGAGGGTGCCATTCACGCCATAGGGTATGGCTTGGGTAAAGGGCTGTTCGCAACTGCGTTGCAACCATTGGGCGGTGGTGCGCGCCAACTCGGGGTAAA
>JABMMR010000159.1 GCA_013205525.1 Burkholderiales bacterium
AGCCGAAGACGAGTTTCGCCAAGAGGTGGGCGCGGATGTGGCGACCGTGGTCAGCTTGGGGCTTGAAGCCTATGCCGCCGACTGGCGTTAACCCGCATGCGTCAAATACTGATCGCCCTGTTGTTCACCCTAGAATCCAAGGCATAAATAGCGGAGAGACAGCACATGCGAATACTGATCGCTGAAGATGACCAGGTGCTGGCAGATGGCTTGCTTCGCACCTTGCGCGCCTCGGGCGCTGCGGTTGACCATGTCGCCAACGGTAACGAGGCCGACGCGGCCTTGATGACATCGCAAGAGTTCGATCTCATTATTCTTGATTTAGGTTTGCCCAAAATGCACGGGCTGGAAGTTCTCAAACGCCTTCGCGCCAGAGGCAACAACCTGCCCGTACTCATACTCACCGCCGCCGACAGCGTGGAAGAGCGGGTCAAGGGTTTGGATTACGGCGCCGACGATTACATGGCCAAGCCGTTTTCATTGCAAGAACTTGAAGCCCGCGTGCGCGCACTGACGCGGCGCGGCATGGGCAGCACCACCGCCACCATCAGCCACGGCCCGCTGATTTACGACCAATCCGGACGCGTCGCGACCATCGATGGGCGCATGGTCGAGTTGTCTGCACGCGAACTGGGTTTGCTGGAAGTTTTGTTACAACGCGTGGGGCGCTTGGTCAGCAAAGACCAGTTGGTTGAGCGCTTGTGCGAATGGGGCGAAGAGGTTAGTAATAACGCCATCGAGGTGTATATACACCGCTTGCGCAAAAAGATCGAAAAGGGACCGATCCGCATTGCTACCGTTCGCGGCTTGGGCTACTGCTTGGAGAAAATCCATCCCGCCACTGATGCGCCTGTCGCTACGCCGTGAAGCTGTTTCAGCGCCGCCAACGCTCTTTGTTTGGCGAAATTCTCGATTGGATGCTCACACCGTTTTTACTGCTGTGGCCCATCACTTTTGGTCTCACATGGTTAATTGCCGAGGGCATTGCCCGCGTGCCGTTTGACCGCGGCTTGAGCCACAACGCCCTGGCCTTGGCGCAACTTGTAGAAAGCGACGAGACCAGCGTGGGGTTTCATTTTCCAAAGCCTGCCAACGACTTTTTGTTGGCCGACCCTACCGACGAGGTTTACTACCAAGTGCTGGGCGCCAAGGGTGAGGTTTTAAGCGGCGACAGCGATTTGCCCTTACCGCAAGAAGATGAAAAACTGGTCACCGATGAACTGCGTATGCGCGACGATGTGCGCAAAGGCGTGCCTGTACGGGTGGCCTATATCTGGGTGCGCGTCAAACCACAAAGCGCACGTCCCGCGCTGGTGCAAGTGGCTGAAACCCTAGAAAAGCGCTCGGTGCTGGCCAATGAAATCATCAAAGGCGTGATGCTGCCGCAGTTTGTTATCTTGCCGCTGGCGGTGCTGCTGATTTGGCTGGCGCTGGCGCGTGGCATTCAGCCTTTGAATGAACTTGAGCAACGCATACGACAGCGCAACCCCGACGACATGAGCCCCTTAGACGAAAGCGTGGTGCCTATTGAGGTCTCGCCGCTGGTGTTGTCTATCAACGATTTACTGCAGCGCTTGCAAGACTCAATTGCCACCCAAAAACGGTTTTTGGCAGATGCTGCACATCAGTTGAAGACACCGCTGGCGGGCTTGCGTATGCAAGCCGATTTGGCTTTGCGCAAAGACGCCTCAGCCGATGATTTAAAGCAGTCGCTGCTGCAAATTGCGCGCTCAAGCGTGCGTGCCACCCACACGGTGAACCAGTTGCTGGCCTTGGCGCGTGCCGAGAGCAGCGGCGCGCCTGTGACCAAGCTGGCCTGCGATCTGTCGGCTCTGACGATGGAAGTGGTTAAAGACTCTTTGCCCATGGCTATGGAGCGGCATATCGATTTGGGATTTGACAAGGCATGCGACTCGGCCTGGCTTGAAGGCAACCCGGTCTTGCTCAAAGAGATGGTGCGCAACCTGATTGAGAACGCCTTGAACTACACGCCTTCTAGCCCCGAGCACCCTGGCGTGGTGACGGCGCGGGTGTTTCGCCATGCAGATTCGGCTCTGGTCTTGCAAGTTGAGGACTCCGGCCCCGGCATTCCCGAAGCCGAACGTGCTCGGGTGTTCGAGCCTTTTTATCGCATTCTGGGCACAGAGGCTGACGGCTCGGGTCTGGGCTTGCCCATCGTGATGGAAATCGCCCACACCCACGGCGCGACGCTGCAATTGCAAGAAACCCACCCTGGCCAGCACCCGCCTGGGGCGCAATTTAATGTAGTGTTTGCAAAGCGCTAAACCGCCGCCTTGGCAAACGTCACCACATGGTCTACCTCGGCGCGTATGCCTATCCATTCACCAATGTGATGGTCGTGGTGGCTGGGCACATGGGCCATCAGCAGTTCGCCGCTGGCTAACCGCAATGAATACAAAAATTCGGAACCGCGAAACAACTTGCGCACAATTTGCG
>JABMMR010000160.1 GCA_013205525.1 Burkholderiales bacterium
ACGATGCTTGCACGTATGGGTTTCATTTAGGCTGGTATGACAATAAGGTTAGGGCTTTCATTCTAGCTTTTCCCTGTTGTATCAGAGCTGCCTGCAAAGCGTGTTGTGCGGTCCTTGTCGGCGAGCACAGCAACAATGCGTTGGACATACCTATCAGGGGAATTCAAAAACACATCTTCATAGGCCACGATTCTCATGTCTTGGCAGATTTGCAAGAGTTCCCCATGCCCTAGCAAGAACTCTTCTCTGGAGGGTTTGCCAACGGTCTCATTTCCTTGCGCGAAGGTTTCGTAAATCAAAACCCCATGGGGTTTGAGGCAGGCCAGTACATCTGCAAAGCTTGGACGCCACAAATAATTCGTCACAACCACTGCATCGAACTGGCGTCCCGTAAGCGGCCAAGGGGCGTTTTCCAAATCAGCGCATACAACCTCGCCAAAAGATTTGGCAAGGTTCAGTGAATTTTCATCTCGGTCCACACCCAGCACATGAAAGCCATGGGTTTGCAAGTACTGCATGTGCCGGCCACTGCCACAAGCCACATCCAGAACTTGGGCTTGAGCGGGTATCAGGTGCGCCCAGCGCATCAGCCAAGGCGAGGGTGGTGTTAAAGGTGGGTGTGTCAAATCGATGTGGGTTGAAATTCTTTTTTCACGGCTTTGAGCACCATGTGGTCGACCAACCATGGCGCAATGAGTTTGAGCCAGCGGCCGATTTTGCCTTGCGCGGTCATGACCACTTCTCGCCGACGGCGAACCATGGCGTAAATGATTAATCTTGCACAGTCTTTCACCGGCATGGCTTTGTCTTCATGTAAACCGCTCACGCCAGCGGTTTGACCTTGGGCGTTGAGGCCATGGACACGGATATTGGTGGCCACCACACCAGGGTAGGCGATGGTCACACTCACGCCGGCGTCTTTCACTTCAGCGCGCAAGGCTTCAAAAAATCCCGTCATGGCAAATTTGCTGGCGCTGTAAGCGGTTCGTCCGGGAACCCCCACCAGGCCCGCCAAAGACGACACCGCCACGATGCGGCCATGGCTTTGTTTCAGGTAAGGCAATGCGGCATGGGTACAGCAGACCGCCCCCCATAAATTGACCCGCATCAAGTCTTCATACCAGCTGAGGTCTTGGGCATTCACGTCTTCAAACAAGGCATGGGCAGATACGCCAGCGTTGTTGATCAAAATATCCAAGCTACCCAGCTGATTGACGGTGGTTTCCACCAAGTGACGACATTGCTGCTCGTCGGTGATGTCGGTGGGCATGATGAGGGTGCGCGCACCCATGGCCATGCAATCGGCGGCGACAGACTGTAAGCGTGCCGCATTGCGCGCAGCCAGCACCAGCATGGCTTGTAAGCCGTGTCTTCGTGCCAGTTGTCGGGCCAACTCTGCCCCTATGCCATCAGATGCACCAGTGATGATGATGTTGGGCATTTAAAAACACATCCACAGTTGATCGGCCAGCAGCACAGCGAACTCTGGTTGCAGGTACAAACTGAACACCCACGCCACAAGGCCGACGGCAAGAAGCCTAACCAGCGTGAGGGATAGGTAATGGTTTTTCATGCGGCCACAGGTGCGCGGTTAATTGCCGCTTCGCGCACAGGCAGGTTGATCAGGGTGGCGAAGAGGCTCAAGGCGATGGTGAGGTACCAAACTTGGTCATAGCTGCCGGTGCGGTCGTAAATCAGTCCACCCAGCCAAACGCCTAAAAAGCTGCCAGCTTGATGGCTGAGAAAGACAAAGCCACTGAGCATGGACAGGTGTGAAACGCCAAAGATTTGTGCGATCAAGGCGTTGGTTACCGGCACGGTGGAGAGCCACAACAAGCCCATGGTGGCCGCAAAGATGTAAACGGATAAAGGGGTGATGGGCAAGCTGATAAAAATGGCAATGATGATGCCGCGTGCCAAGTAAATACCCGACAAAATTTTGTGTTTCGCAACCACTTGTCCC
This sequence comes from Burkholderiales bacterium, assembly GCA_013205525.1. Taxonomy (GTDB): domain Bacteria; phylum Pseudomonadota; class Gammaproteobacteria; order Burkholderiales; family Burkholderiaceae_C; genus Limnohabitans. Next base: position 1,964 of record JABMMR010000160.1, read on the forward strand.
AGGCTCCCAGCAGCATACGTGCCAAAGATATTGAACAAACCAATGAGTGCCAAGGCGGTGCTGGCAAGCTGGGGTGACATGCCTTGGTCTTTCAAGAAGCTGGGCAAATGCACGCCAATGAACACCACTTGAAAACCGCACACAAAATAGCCCGCCATCAACAGCTGAAAACTGCGGTAACCAAAAGCTTCGCGCAAAGCCTGCCAAATGCTTTGGTGGCGCAGCGTTACTTGGCCAGTGGAAAACCCGTGTTCACGCAGCCCCAAGCTCAAAGGCAGGATGATCAAAACGCCCACTGCCAAGATGACCAAAGCTTGTTGCCAACCCCATTCAGTGATCAGCATGGACTCGGTGGGCACCATTAAAAATTGTCCGAATGAACCCGCAGCAGAAACCACGCCCATGGCCCAAGAACGACGTTCAGGCGCAATATTGCGGCCAATCACGCCAAACACCACAGCAAAAGTGGTGCCCGCCTGAGCTGCGCCAACCATTACGCCGGCGAACAGCATAAGGGCGGAAGGACTCGCGGCATGCGCCATGCCAAACAGGCCCAGTGCATAAGCCAATGCGCCAATGATGATGACGCGAAAAGCACCATAACGGTCGGCCA
>JABMMR010000161.1 GCA_013205525.1 Burkholderiales bacterium
CATCACCACCACCATAGGCCGTGCAGAGCCAGCAGCGGTTTGCGCCCGCATATGTGCCAATGCGCCCACCATGGCCACCCAACGGTCCGCGCCTAGCCGTGCGGGATGGTCATAGCCATTCACCAAGCCGGCTTCTTTGGCTGAAGACACCACCCAATGCGGCGTCAAGTCCCACAGCTCGAGCTGTTCTTCCACACGCCGACGCACCGCCTCGCCCGCCACAATGCACCCCAGCATGCGCTGTGCCACAGGCAATGCGCGCCAATCGTCTTCAGCGAGTTTGTCGATGTTTTCTAAAAACACCGCGCCCTGCGCCAACAACTGCGCGCGCGGATGCGGCTCGTCGTACATCGCCCATTTCAAGCGAGTGTTGCCAACGTCAAGTGCGATAAATGCCATGGTGAGGAAAAAAGCCTAGAGCGAATACAAGGGAAGCGCATTATCTCCAAGGATGGTAGTTCCTAGGTTGGATCAGACTCCAGCCAAGGGCGGGCGAATCAAGGTGTAGCAGCTTTGCAAAGCTTGGGCGGCGCGCAGCAACACAGCATCGCCAAACATAGGCCCCACCAATTGCACACCCATGGGCAGCCCATCAGTGGTGAGTCCGCAAGGCAGGCTGATGGCGGGTTGCTGGCTGAGATTGAAGGGGTAGCTGAACGGCGTCCAGCCCAACATGGCGGCCGAGTTCATGGGGCTGTGACCCGCAGGCAAAGCTTTGAAGGCGGCCACAGCGGTACTGGGCGTCAAAATCACATCAAAGCGCTGCATGAACTGGCGCAAATGCGAGCCCAAGACCCCACGGCGCTGGTTGAGTTGATGCAATGCGTTGGCATCGAGTTGTGCGCCCAGCTCGGCTTGCGCCTTGAAGTCGGGGTCGGTCAGGGCTTGTTGCGCGGGACTCAAGCTTTGCCACACTTGGTAAGCAGCGGCAAACCACAAACCGGTGGTGATGTCCAAGGGGTCGGCTATGCCAGGGTCTACTTCCTCGACCACCGCGCCCAAGTCTTGCAAATGCTTTGCCGCTTGCGCGGTAGCGGCAGCAATGTCGGGAGCTACATTTTTCGCATAACCCAAGGTGGGCGAATACGCTACCCGCAAACCCTTGGCGCCGTCCTTCAAGCCAGCCAAGTAGTCCACGCCGTCATACGGCAACGAGGTCCAGTCACGGGCGTCGGGCACGGCGATGGTGTTCATCACCAGCGCCACATCTTCCACCGTCATGGCATGCGGGCCCAAATGCGCCACCGAGCCAAATGGCGACAAGGGATAGGCCGGCACGCGGCCAAAGCTGGGCTTGAAGCCCACATTGCCGCAAAACGCAGCGGGAATGCGCACACTGCCTGCGCCATCCGTTCCGATGGCCAAGGGGCCCAAGCCCGCGCTCACCGCAGCCGATGCCCCGCCCGATGAACCGCCAGGCGTGTGATCGGTGTTCCATGGGTTGCGGCTGATGCCAGTTAACAGCGAGTTGGTTTCGCCCTTGCAGCCAAATTCGGGCGTGGTGGTTTTGCCCAACAGCACCGCGCCAGCTTCGCGCAAGCGGGCGGTGACCGGCGCGTCTACCTCCCAAGGCTGGTCGGGGTTGACGGTTTTGCTGCCGCGCAAAGTCGGCCAGCCTTGGGTGAGGATCAGGTCTTTGATGGACACCGGCACGCCATCCAAGGGCAAGACGGGGCTGCCACTGTGGCGGTGCGCTTGCCAACGTGCCTCGCTTTGGTGGGCGCTGGCCAAGGCCGCGGCTTGGTCCACCCAGCAAAAAACATTGAGCAATGGGTTGAGCTTGGCGATGCGTTGCAACACCGCTTGCGTGGCTTGCACGGGGGATGCCTCGCCGCTGCTAAACAAACTGAGCAGTTGGGTGGCGGTGCATTGGGTCAGGTCGTCGGTCATCCCAGCTTCTCCTTTTAAGCGCTGCGGCGGGTGAGTGGGCTGAGTTTGCGCCAAGGCAAATCAGCCGGGTCAGCAGCCATGGGGCCGCGGGCCTTGGCCACCAAGACATGGCTGGCGATAGGCTCGAAGTCGGCGCGGAAATGGTTGGAACTTTTCAACACGATGAGCTTCATCGCCTCGGGGGTGATGCCCACGGTGCGCAGCATTTCGCGGTCAAATAATTGGGCTTTGCCACTGACCACCGCCACCAGCACGCCGTCGATGTTCAAACACGCGCTGGCGCCGAGCTGGCTGGTCATGCCGCGCATCATCGGCCCCTTGAGCACACAGCGCCCCTCGCTGATGGCCAGCACTTTGGCGCGCGCCGCCAGCGGGGCGTCACTCATGCCGGCATAGGTGGGCACCGACACGCCCAACACCACATCGATGTCTGCACCCACGCCGGCAGCGCAGGCCATGGCCGCCACTTCGGGGTGGCTCATCATGCCCAGCGCCACCGCTTGCGGATAGCGTTTACCCGCAGCTTGCTGCAACAACGCATGCAGCATGCCGGTGGTGTTGCTGTCGCCGCCCGCCCCTGGGTTGTCTTGGGTGTCGGCGATCAGCACGGGGCGTTCGTGCTGCGCAGCCAAAGCCAAGGCCTGTGTCACCGCTTCACGGGCGTCTAAAAATTTCATGCGCCACTGCGCGGGGGCACTGGCTAAGCTGTTTAAAGCATCGGCCGCGGCTTGCGCTTGGGCGCTGTCTTCAGCATAGGCCCACATCACCGGCCCGCACTCTTCAAAATCGGCGGCGGGAAAGCCCATGCAAAAACTCAGCAGCGCGGCATGCGCGCTGTCGATGTCTGCTATGGCAGCGTAAATGTCTTTGGCCGGCTGCAGCCAAGTGGACTGGGCATTGAGCGAAATCAAATACGGCAAGCGATGTACCGCCAAGGCTTGGCGTCGACCCAGGCGCAAACGCTTTTGCAACAACTCGGCAGCGCGTTCTCCGGTGTCGGCCATGTCGATATGCGGGTAGGTGCGGTAGGCCACCAAGGCATCAGCTTTGAGCAACATGCGCCGCGTGACGTTGGCATGTAAATCAAGGCTTGCCACTATGGGTATGTGCTCCCCCACCATGGCGCGAACCCTTGACAGCAATTCACCTTCCGCGTCGTCGACGTGCTCGGCCACCGCCGCGCCATGCAAGTCGAGGTAGACCGCATCCACGCCTTGTGCCAGCGCCTCTTGCAAGTCTTGCAAAAGGTCTCCGGTAATGCGCTCGAAGGCGTCTTGCGTCACAAAGGAAGAGGGGCTGGCACCCGCCCACACCGAGGGCCACAGTTGCCAGCCCATGCGCTTGGCCGCGTCCATGAAGCCGCCCACAGGAATGTTCACCCCGGTGAACTGGGCTTGCATCGCTTGACCGCGTATATAAGCTGGAAACGCATCGCCTCGGTTGAACGCTGCCCAATCCGCCAAGCTGGGCGCAAAGGTATTGGTCTCGTGCTGAAAGCCGGCGAAGAAAACTTTGGTCATGCGCCGATTCCAGGCGCACTCGCCATCAAGGCTTGGGTATAAGCGTGTTGGGGTTGCGCATAC
>JABMMR010000012.1 GCA_013205525.1 Burkholderiales bacterium
ATGTGATGGATTTACCCAAAAGTTGGCGACCCTTGGTTTACTGCTGGCGTGGCGGCAAGCGCAGTGGTTCGCTGGCCTTGGTGCTGGGACAAATTGGTTTTAAAGTCAGCGTTATAGAAGGTGGTTACAAAGCCTTTAGAGCAGAGGTGGTGGAGAACACCAGTCAATTGGCACTGGGATTGCGCTTTAAAGTGATTACCGGCCCTACCGGTTCTGGCAAAACTCGCCTCTTAACCGCTTTGGCCGCCCTTGGCGCCCAAGTGCTGGATTTGGAAGCGCTGGCAGTGCACCGGAGCTCTGTGCTGGGTCGAATACCCGGCCTTGCCCAACCCAGCCAAAAGCAATTTGATATGCGCGTGTGGCATGCGCTCAGGCAGTTTGATGCCTCACAAGTGGTCTATGTGGAAGCAGAAAGCAAAAAAGTAGGCAATGTCAGCATCCCTGAGGTATTGATGGACACCATGCGCGCCAGTGAATGCATTGATTTGTCATTGAGCTTAAAAGAGAGAGTGGCATTGTTGATGGAAGACTATGCATTTTTTGAGCAGGACGCCGAGTTGTTTTGCGACAGACTGGAGGCCTTGATTGAATCCCGTGGCAAGGCGGTGATTGAGCAATGGCAACACAGTGTGCGCGCTGGACAGACCGCCCGAGTGGTGGAAGAACTGTTGCTGCAGCATTACGACCCTAGCTATGCGCGATCGGTAGAACGAAATTTCCGCGGCTGGTCGCAAGCCCTTAAGGTTGAACTGAAAGACCGACACCAGACTTCACTGCAAGCGGCGGCAAAGCAATTGCTGAGCGCTGAAGCTCACATGGCCGCTTGAGCCAGCGCTTGAGCCAGATCGGCAATCAAATCTTCAGCAGCCTCTAGGCCTACCGATAGACGCACAAATCCACCCTGCAGCATTTCAGGCGCTGCCATGGAGCGCAAAGAACGCAACTCGTAAGGCACCACCAAGCTGATGGGACCGCCCCAGCTGAAACCTAGCTTGAAAAGCTGCAATGCGTTACAAAAGATGTCGATTTGCTCGGAACTGAAAACGGGGTCAAAACGCAAACTCAGTAAACCGGCGGCCATTCCACCCATGTGTACCGCCCCATCGGCGGGCTTGTCGCCTGCACACAAACGCCGCCAATATGCATGACCAGGGGAATCCACAACCGCGGGGTGAAGCACCTGCACAAACGCGGACCGCTGCAAACACCATATCGCCAGCGCTCTGGCCGTAGTGTCTTGGTGCCGATAACGCATATCCATACTGGACAAAGATCGCAAAATTAACTCGGCATCATTGCCACCTACGCCAAAACCCAGCCGCATATGACTCAATTTAAGCTGTTGGGCCAAGCCTTCATCACATGTGGTGACACTGCCCATCAACACATCCCCGCCCCCGCTGGGGTATTTGGTCAGGGCATGAGCTGACACATCCACACCCCAAGGAGTCGCGCCATGGGGGTCAAGATTGAAAGGCTTGAATGCCAAGCCAGCGCCCCAGGTGTTGTCCAAAGCCGTCAAAACACCTTTGTCTTTGGCCAAGCGCACCATAGACAAAAGATCTGGAAATTCAAGCGTGACCGAGCCAGCAGCTTCTAGCCATATCAAGCGAGTTTGCGGCGTGATGCGCGAAGCCAAGTCGGCAAGATCCATGGGGTCATACAACTGATGCGAGATGCCCCAACGCATTAACTCGGCTTGGGCAAATACTTTATGCGGGCCATAAGCGTTATCGGGCAGCAGCACTTCGTCACCTTGCTGCAACAGGGCCATATTGACTTGGGCGATGGCCGCCAAGCCGCTTGGCAACAGAACAGCATATTGAGCGCCTTCTAGGTAGGCAATACGTTCTTCTAGGGTGAATGTGGTGGGTGTGCCATGCAAGCCATAGGTATAGCCCGACTTGTCTAGCCAGGTGCGTTCGCGCAAAGCTTGGACATCAGGAAAAATCACTGTAGAAGCTTTGTGTACCGCTATCTGAGGCGACACAAACCCGTCAGGTGCTTGGTAACCGTGATGTATCAGCGCAGTGACAGGCTTCATGGCTTAAAACCGCCATTTCTCCAGCAATTTGGCTGGACGGGTAGTGTCATAGGCTTCGAAGGGCTGATGAATCCAAGGGTTGGTTGACAAATACTCAACTGAAAAATCGGGCGTGAAACTGGAGACACCTTTGGTCCAAATCACAGCGCTGCGCAATTCGGTGATGGGCGAATAATTGTTGCGCAGCATATCAATGACGGCATTCAAAGTGTGGCCTGAGTCGGCCAAATCATCAACCAATAAAACACGGCCAGCTATTTCGCCTTTCGGGGTAGTGATGTAGCGTGCGATGTCTAAATGACCTTGAACCATTCCGCCCTCGGAACGGTATGAGCTGGTGGACATGATGGCCAAGGGCTTATCAAAAATACGTGAGAGCACGTCCCCCGGGCGCATGCCGCCTCTGGCCAAGCACAAAATAATGTCGAACTCCCAACCAGATTGGTGAATCTTGATGGCAAGCTTCTCAATGAGGTTATGGTATTCGTCATAAGACACATACAAATGCTTGCCGTCTTCAGTCAACATGGCGTTGCTTTCTTGCGAGGGATCAGTCGTGAAAAGGATGTCGAACCATGATAGTGTGGTCGCGGTCGGGGCTGGTGGAAATCAAATGGATGGGCACACCGGTGACCTCGGCAATGCGTTCCAAATAAGCACGCGCCTGATGTGGAAGACGGGTGTAGTCGGTGATGCCCACCGTGCTGTCACTCCAGCCAGGCAGGGTTTCGTAAATGGGTTTGCACCGCGCAATGTCGTCAGCCCCCATGGGCAAGATATCGATGGTTGCGCCGTCCAACTCGTAAGCAATACAAAGTTTGAGTTCGGTCAAGCCATCTAAAACGTCAAGTTTGGTCACGCAAAGACCGCTCAGTCCATTGACTTGGGCGCTGCGCTTGAGGAGCGCTGCATCGAACCAACCGCAGCGACGATAACGTCCTGTGGTTGTGCCTTTTTCAGCACCGACGGTGCTCATATGCCAGCCAGGCGTTCCCTCTACGTCCCAATCGAGTTCAGTGGGAAAGGGGCCGCCACCCACGCGGGTGCAATAGGCTTTGGTGATGCCTAAAATGTAATGCAGCAAGCCCGGCCCTACACCTGAGCCAGCCGCGGCATTTCCCGCCACGCAGTTGCTGGAAGTGACGAAAGGGTAGGTGCCATGATCAACATCGAGCAAAGTGCCTTGCGCACCTTCAAACAAGAGGTTGGCGCCTAGATGGTGGGCGTCATTGAGTTCACGCGACACATCAGCCACCATAGGCAAAATTTGACGCGCATGCGCCATGGCTTCATCAAAGACAGACTGAAATTGCACTTTACCTTGGCTGATAAATGGTTTGAGTGCGTCGGGGAATGCAAACTTTTCAGAACCCAAGAAAGTGGTGAGTACGTGGTTGTGAAGATCGAGGAGTTCGCGCAATTTGGAGGCGAAGCGTTCCGGGTGCTTGAGGTCTTGCACACGCAAAGCGCGGCGTGCAATTTTGTCCTCATAAGCCGGACCGATACCGCGTCCGGTGGTGCCAATTTTTTCTTCGCCGCCTTGTTCACGAGCGGCCTCACGCGCCACATCCAATGCCGCATGAAAAGGCAAAATAAGGGGACAGGCCTCACTGATACGCAGGCGAGACCGAACCTCAACCCCCGCTTTTTCTAGACCTTCAATTTCTTCCAGCAATTTGCCGCAGGACAGCACCACACCATTGCCGATATAGCACTTCACGCCTTGGCGCATGATGCCACTGGGAATGAGGTGCAAAGCGGTTTTCACGCCATTGATAACCAGTGTGTGTCCAGCGTTATGGCCGCCTTGAAAGCGAACCACCCCTTGAGAAAATTCTGTCAACCAATCGACCAGTTTTCCCTTGCCCTCGTCGCCCCACTGGGTGCCGACGACAACGACATGACGTCCGTGCTGTTTACTCATGGTTTATTTTTTTGGTTAAGGGCAAAGTTTGAACGGTCCACAGACCCTTAAGGAGTACAAGTTCACGATCACAATGAAACTCATCGACCTCGCTGTCGTGCCCAGGCAGCATACAGACCACGGTATGACCTTGCTCGCGGAGTTTGGTAATGGCTTGATGCAAGCCTGCGTCTTCACCCCAAGGTGCTCGAATGGCAGCCTGGGGCGCAGGGCGAGGGATTAAGCCAACCAGCGTTTTGATATCTAAACTAAATCCTGCGGCTGGTCGCTTGCGCCCGAACAATGCACCCACTTCATCGTAGCGTCCACCGCGCACCAAAGCATCAGGGCCTTCAGGCGCAAAGACTGAAAAACGAGGACCACTGTAATAAGCTGCCCCGCGTAAATCAGCCAAATCGATGCTGACGGCTTGACCTGCGTGAGAAGCCAGCCAACGCAATTGCGATAAAGCCAACAAAACTTCAGGCCACTGCTGGAACGCCACTTCAGCACGATCTAAGACATCCATGCCGCCATAAAGTTGCACAAGCTCGATTAAAGCTTGGTGTAATTTGGTGGGTAAAGAGGCGCCCATGGCACGAATGGCGCTGATGTCTTTCAGTGTCAGCGCTTGGGCAATGGTCGCTTCTTGGGAAGTGCTCAAGCCCTGCTCTCGCAGTAAAGCCGGCAATATGCGGGCATCACTTACATCCACATGGAAAGAGGCAAGACCACTGGCAAACACGCAACGCAGCGCGAGTTGCAAAATCTCCAAATCGGCTTCCAAACCAGCATGACCGTAAATTTCCGCACCAAACTGCAAAGGCTCACGGGTGGCATAGGGGCCGGGTGCGCGTGTGTGCAGGGTGGGGCCGCAGTAACAAAGCCGGGTGACGCCAGCGCGGTTGAGCAAATGGGCATCGATACGTGCAACCTGAGGCGTGGTGTCAACCCGTAAACCCAAGGTGCGGCCTGATAACTGGTCAACCATCTTGAAGGTTTGAAGGTCTAAAGCGCGTCCCGTGCCGGACAAAAGAGATTCGATGTGCTCAATCAAAGGGGGAATCACAAGCTCATAGCCAAAGACACGGGCGGTATCTAGTGACATGCGACGGAGTTCCTCGATGTGCCTAGCCTCTGAGGGCAAAACATCGGCAATATGATCTGGTAAGACCCAAGCAGTCATGAGAGCGGAATGTGATTAAAAAGCGATTCTACTGGTGCGCTAGAGCAGCCACCAAAGCAGCAGGGTGCCAACCACGATACAGCTCAGTCCGATGAAGCGAACCTGACCATCATCAAGTTGCATGATGGCCAAAAAAGCACGTTTCCAGGCCTGCGGCAAGGCGAAAGGAAACAAGCCCTCGATGATCAGCACCAAGGCCAGCGCAATCCACAAGGTGTTGCTGTCCATGGCGACTCAAAAAAAACTATTTTTTGACGGACGCAGCATTGCCCGCGCCGCTGCCGCGCATGGCTTTAAAAAATTCCGTATTGGGGTCTAGCACCATGACATCCGACTTTTTATTGAAACTGGCCTTGTAGGCTTCTAGGCTTTGATAGAACTGGGCAAATTGCGCATCTTTACCGAAAGCATCG
>JABMMR010000162.1 GCA_013205525.1 Burkholderiales bacterium
AAACATAGGCAAGCCAGCGGCCAAGCCCAATCACAGCAGACCATCCCGCCAAAGATACTAAAGCCTGCACCTTCGTCAAGGTATTTATTCCAGAGCTTATGTGCAAAACTGTAGCGTTACTTAGCAGTAAAAATATCAAACACATCTTGATTACGAACAATCTTGAGCCGATAAGGTCTGATGCATGGGTAATAAACATCATTGATCCCGTCAGTACCGCCAAGGAAAATCCAAACATACTGACCAAGATACTCAAGCGCGATAAAGCGCTGAAATCTATATTAGGACATACACCCAATAGCCTTAGATCCATTAAAACCACAGTTCCAAACAACATACCAATGCCGCAAATATGCAAAGACTCGACTGTTGGGTAAAGCCACAAAGAGTATTTCATGGCTTGGACCAGCCAGAAATCGTTTAAAAAATTCAGGGACTCGCCCATCAGCGCAATTCAATGGCTTTGCCGTTGACAATAATGCGCTCTGCTCTGAGTTCATTAGGCTTGGAGCGATTGATGTAACCCTCAACAATCACCAGTGCACCCACTGCAATATTTGCAGGCGTTAAACCTCTGTTTTCCATCCGAAAAGGAGGAGCCAGCACCGCAGTCAACGTTCTTTCGCCCAAAGCAATTGTGATGAAGCCATGTGGGTGCTCGTATCCACTTTGAGTCACTGCGCCAGAGAACTTTACTAAATTAGTTTGGTCATATTCTGACCAACCATGGTGCGCCATAGCCTGAAGGTAGATACTGCAGAGCAAAAAGGAGAAGAACTTTTTTACACTTTTGTACATGGGCAAAAATCTTTAAAAAAATTATTGTATTGTCCGTGCAGGCAAGAACCCCATGGCAGCTCAAATGGCCTGCTTTGAACTTGAGAAACAACTGACATTCATAGCGCTTACTGGTTAGTCCACAAACCTAAACTTCACATTTTTGGAACTTAGTCCCTGTAGACTTTGTCCGCCTTGACCCAATATTGAAATGGGACAGAATGCACTGGCTTGATATCATTAATTTTTCTATTCGTTATGATCACAGTATTAGCTCATTGAGGAAATTATCATGAACAACCGTTTTCTTTCCATTGCCATGGTTTTATTGATTGGCTTTTCCAGTCTGAGTGCTGAAGCAGCCAGACGCATGGGCTCAGGAAAATCCATGGGGAAACAATCCAACAATGTGTCTCAAACACAGGGTACCAAGCCTGCACAAAATGCAACGCCTGCTTCTCCTGCCTCCCCCGCAGCTGTAGCACCCCAAAGAAGCCCTTGGGGGGCCATGCTGGGCGGTCTCGCAGTAGGTCTTGGCTTGGCCTGGTTGGCCAGTTCATTGGGATTCGGTGAAGAGTTTGGACAAATCATCATGTTTGGTCTCATCGCCTTGGCGATCATGATGGCCGTCGGTTACTTCATGCGTCGCAAAGCCGCAGCCAGCATGGGTTCCTCCCCTGGGTCACTTGCCTACCAAGGCGCCTCAGCCTCTTATCCCGCCCAACAACCCACGGCCACGTTTAAGTCGCAGCCCAACACCCGCAGCACCTACACCGGCAGCATGATTGGTTCTGCTGTTTCAGGTTTTCAGCCCAATTGGTCTGTACCTGATGGATTTGATGTGGATGGATTCTTATCCAAGGCCAAAGAAAACTTTGTGACCATGCAAGACGCCTGGGATCGCTCAGACACATCCAGTCTGCGTCAAATGATGACGGACAACATGTTGACTGAGATAAAAGCTCAAATCGCCGAGCGTGATACAGCAAGCACCATCGGTCAGATGTCGATGACTGAGGTGATTTCACTCGAGGCCAAGTTGTTGGGCATTGAAGAATCAATGGATGGTTATCTTGCTAGCATTGAATTCTCAGGAATGATTCGCGAAGAATCCAACACCTCCCCAGAATCATTCAAAGAAATCTGGAACATGTCGCGCAGTAAACAAGACAACGGTGGGTGGCTTCTGGCCGGAATTCAAGGTTTCTGAATCTGATTACATATCTGGTTAATATTTAGGGTTAGGGATGGTTCGATATGAGACCATCCTTTCCCCCATTTGCGCTATGCCTGTCGTCACCGCGATTGCGGTTCAAAAAAGCACTATGTTTTAAACCTCGCTAAGCCATGGCTGTACAAAAGCAAACCAGCCCCCAACGAAATAGAGAACAACGCTGGCCGCATAAACGGTACTGGCGGTCTTGCGCGTCTTTAAGCAGGCGTCGCGCAAGGCTGGATCGATGGGACACGGCGCGCTACGGTTTCGCCACTGCAAAGCGCCGCTGCCAATCATCATCACGCCCGCGAAGCCGAAAAGTGCCTCCTTATGTTCGCTGAGCCAAACCACCTGCGGAAATATGGACACAAGGGACGAAAGTGCTGCTCCCGCGCCAAGGGCCACAAGGAGAGCAGGGATTGCGCAGCAAACAAGTGTGCTCGAGCTTGCAAATAGGCTGGCAAAAGAGGACCATAGGCCGCTTCGGGTTTCAGCCATGCCGTCAGCGCTCATTTACGGCCTTTCAATTCAGCCTTGATCTCGGCAACCGATTGCATCACCGTCTCAATCTTGACCACGTCGTAGCCAGCATCAACGATCTCTGCAGAGATGGCCTTGGCGTCGAGCACTTGGCCGTCCTTTGCTTCAACTGCAACAGTTTTCTTCTTTAGGTCCACGAATACCTCCTTGGTTGCGCCCATCTTGGCTAGACTTTTTTCGATACCTTGAGCGCAGAAAGAGCAAACCATTCCGTTAACAGTGAATTTCATACTGGTGGCGGCCATGCATGGAATCGCTGAGATGCCCATTACCAGGGCAATAATAATTTTCTTCATCGAGATACTCCTAATCAAAAATATACATGAAATTCATTCGACCTTGGGATGCGTTGCTCACCCCGAATTCGACGAAGTAGCGGTTATGGATCAGCCGCAGCATGGGCGTGACTTCGGTCTTATCC
>JABMMR010000013.1 GCA_013205525.1 Burkholderiales bacterium
GCTCCACACTCAAACGTCCTTCAACATCGCGCGCCAGCGTCAGCAAGGTTTCGCCGTGATGCGCTCGGCGCAGCAAGTTGAGCAAACTTTCCTCGTCGTCGCCGCCTTGGGCTGCCAGCGCATCGTGCCTGGCTTGCAAATGCTGGCGAAGCTGTTGGCTGTCGAGTCGCTCATCCAGCACCTCGGGGTTGGCCAATTCATCGATCGCGCCTGGGTGGGTCCGCAAATACCTGGCCGCCCAGCGAGCCGCGCCCAAAAGACGCAATAACTGCCGGTGCACTTGGGGACGCTCGAGCAACAAAGCCAAATAGGTTTCGCGGCGCAGTAGGGGCTCCATCCAATCGCTCCAGCGCAGCGCGGCTTCTTCGCTGATCAAGCCTTGGTTGATCCATTGCTGTGTGCGCTGCACCAAACGCAGCAAACGCGCGCGGGCGTCTTCGCGCAAAGCCAAGACCCTTGGCATGGCCGGCCACAAGGCCATGCGCTGTTGAAACTGCGGCGACAAACCCTCGAGCAACTCGCTCCAGTCGCTGCTGGCGGGGACTGGGGTTTCGCCATCGCTGGCGCTTTGTTCTTGGCCCAGCAAGCGCTCAAACTCGGCTGCCACCCGATCGCGGTGCTGTTGCAACTCGAGCAGCATTTTTGGCGTGTCAGACAAACCCAAACTGCGCGCCATCCATTGCAAATCGGCGGGGTCGCTGGGCAAGCGGTGGGTTTGTTGGTCGTCTAAGTATTGGATGCGGTGTTCCACGCGGCGCAAAAATTCATAGGCCTGCGCCAGCGCTTGTGCGGTGTCTTGGGGCATCAAACGCGCATGCACCAGCGCTTGCAGAGCGGGCAAGGTCGCGCGCAGCCTAAGCTCGGGGAACTGCCCGCCACGCACCACCTGCAACAGTTGCACGGTGAACTCGATTTCACGAATCCCGCCGCGACCCAATTTCACATCGTTGGCGCGCTCGGGACGCCCAGCGCTCAGTCGCAGCGACTGCGCCCGTATTTGCTGATGCAAAACCCGCAGCGCCTCAAACACGTTGTAGTCAAGGTAGCGGCGAAAGACAAACGGTAAGACGATGTCGCGCAAGCCTTTAACAGCATCCATGCAGTTGCTAGGCGCGACCACCCGCGCTTTGAGCCAAGCCAAGCGCTCCCATTCGCGGCCCTGCACTTGAAAATAGTCTTCCAAGGCTTCCAGCGGCACCACACTGTGACCCGATTCACCATTCGGGCGCAGACCCAAGTCCATGCGAAACACCAGGCCGTGCTCGTTGGTGTCGCCGATCAAGGCGTACAACTGCTTGACCACTTTGTCAAAATAGCTGTGGTTGCTGACCACCCCACGTCCCGCCTCCACGCCTAGCGTTTGCCCATCTTCATCAAACACATAGACCAAATCGATGTCGCTGGAGACATTCAATTCGCTGGCACCCAGCTTGCCCATGCCGACCACCCACAGCTGTGCTCTCAGGCCTTGCGCGGTCATGGGTGCGCCGTGGCGCAAGTCGATGCGCAGACAGGCCTCTTGCAGGGCTTTATCCAATGCAAACTCAGCCAGCACCGTCATGCTTTGGGTGACGGTGTGCAGGCTGGCTTGCTGCTCGCAGTCAAGCACCACCAAGCGCTCAATCACCAATTGGCGCAACACCCGCAAGGCATCGCCGACCGCGGGATAAATATCGCGCAATGCTGTGTAGGTGGTGTGCAAATGCGCCAAGCTGGGGGCGCCAGGTGCCAGCAGTGGCAACGCAGTGTCATAACGCCTGCGCAGGCGCTGCACCAAGCGAGAACCTTGTGATGAAGGTGTGGATGGGGACATTGGTCACATAGTATCCACCCAAGCGCTTTTGCGGGTCATAATTCTGAAGTAAATCGTCATGCAAACCAAGACCACCTCCCGCCCCCCCGTTTTTGAACCGCCCTCACGTTGGTGGCGCGCCTACGCTTGGTCTGTGCGCATGCTTTGGTGGTCTGTGCTGTTTGTTTGGGCGCTGGTGGCAATGGCGGCACTCACGCTGCATGTATGGATTGCCCCGCGCATGCTGGACTGGCGAAGTGACATTGAGGCCGTGGCTTCGCAAGCGCTAGACCTGAAGGTGAGTATCGGCAACCTTGAGACCATCTCCAGCGGCTGGTTGCCGTCCTTGGAAGTGACCGATCTTGTCTTGCGCAACAGCTTGGACCAAGAGGTTTTGCATTTGCCGCGTGTGCTGGTGTCACTCTCGCCCACCTCGTTGCTGACGCTGTCATTGGACCGCATCGATATCGACCGCCCGTTGATTGAGCTGTCCCGCGACAGCGACGGCCACATACGCATGGCCGGCTTGTCTTTGGGAGACGCACAACCTTCGGCCTTGGCCGACTGGTTTTGGAGTCAGCCGGCGGTGTTTATTCACCATGGCCGTGTGCGCTGGGTGGACCATGTCCAAGCATTGCCGGCGGTCGAGTTTGAAGAGGTCAATATGGTGATGCGCAATGGCTTGCGCAGTCACGATTGGCGCATCGATGCATCCCCTCCGCCCGAGTGGGGTGAGCGCTTGAGTTTGCAAGGGCAGTTCAGTCAGCCCTTGCTCAGCCGTCATGCCAGCGATATGCAAAGCTGGAATGGTCAGGCCTATGCTGCTTTGACGCGAGTTGATATGGCACCTATCAAGCCATATTTGAGTTTTACCGGTGTCGACTTGTTGCAAACCGGTCAAGGTTGGCTGCGGCTATGGACGCAGGTCAATCAAGGCAAACTCATTTCACACACGCTGGATTTGGATATGCAAGACGTGCGTTGGCAAGCGTCCGAGAAAACCGAGGCTGTGGTGTTGCGCCACATCCATGGACGGGTGCAACACCAAGCATGGCGCGATGGTGTGGGCCAGGACTTTCGCAGCCAAGGCTTGGCCTTGACCCTAGAGGACGGCGAGCAGTTGTCGCTGGGAAACAGCCGCGTGGCTTGGCGCGATGAAGGCGAGCAAATCGCCGACGCCGGTGAGTTGCAGTTGCAGGCGTTTTCATTGGAGATGCTGGCTCGCATTGCCCAGCGCTTGCCGTTGAATGAGGTTTGGCACAAGAGACTGGCTGTGGCCCAAGTCAAGGGCCAAGTCAAAGACCTAGATGCGCGCTGGTTTTCAGCGCACAGCGCTGCGCCACAATTCAGCCTCAAGACCGAGATCAACGACTTGACCCTGCAAGCCTCCAGCACGGCCGTTGTGCCCGATGCTGGGCTGTGGTGGCCAGGCTTGCAGTCGTCCCAACTGAGCTTGGAGTTGAGTCAGGACAACGGCAAAATTTCTTGGCGCCAAGAGGGCGGCAGCCTCCAGTTGGGCGGCGTGTGGGAGAGCCCCAACATCGCCTTGACCCAAGCTTTGGCAAACCTCAGTTGGGAGCGCAAAGACAGTCGATGGGCCGTGCGCATAGAGCAAGCCAAGTTTGACAACGCAGATCTGCAAGCCGAGATGCAAGCCAGTTGGTTATCGGGCGACAGCAACCAGCCCTTGGGTGAGTTGGATATGAATGCCAAAGTAGCTCGACTCGAAGCCACATCGCTTTACCGCTATTTGCCGCTCAGCCTAGACGAGCAGACCAGACACTATGTGCGCGACGCCTTATTAGCGGGGCGCGTCAGCCAGGCCGCCATCACCCTCAAAGGCCCCTTAGACCGCTTCCCGTTTTCCCGCAGCAACGAGGGCGTTTTTACTGTCGTGGCGCCTTTTCAGCAACTTAGCTTGCAGTTCGCGCCCAACAGCGTGCTCAGCCCCGCGCAGCGGCGCGACAAGGTTTCTTGGCCCCAGTTGCAACAAGTTTCGGGTGAACTCAAGCTCAACCGCAACCGGCTGTTGATCAAAGGGGCCAACGCTCGCATGGGGCCAGACGGCTCAACCCTGGTGAGTAAATTGGATGTGCAAATTCCCGACTTGCGCGACATCGTGGTGGATGTGAATGCGCAGCTTCGCGGCAACTTAAGTGACTTGCTGCAAATGCTCAAGTCCTCACCCGTCAATGCCCTCACCGACCAAGCTTTGGCGCAGGTCAGCGCAACCGGCACGGCAGAGCACCAACTGCGACTCAATTTGCCTTTGCAAAACTTGGCGCTCGCCAAGGTGCAAGGCAGCATGCAGTTCAATGGCAACGATGTTCAGTGGCAACCAACGATTCCGCGCTTTAACAAACTGCGTGGCACGCTCAACTACAGCGAGTCGGGTGTGTCGGTCAACAACATGCAACTGCGTTGGCTGGGGGGAGATGCGCGCTTGGATGGCGGCTTGCGTTTCAACGACAGCACGGATGCGGGGCCTACCCGACTGAGTTTGCAAGGCAGTGCCAGCGCAGAGGCTTTGCGTCAAATCAGCGAGCCCGCGCTGGTCTCGGGTTTTGCGTCGCATCTGTCGGGCAGCACCTCTTTTGTGGCGAGTTTGGGTTTGCGTCGCGGACAGCCCGAGTTTTCTTTCGTCAGTTCATTGCAGGGCATGGGGGTTGACTTACCCGAACCTTTGAATAAACCTGCAGATGCGGTGTGGCCTGTGCGTTTTGACAATGAGTTGTTACGCGTGTCGCAGGCTCGTGGCAGCGCGCATCTAGAGCAAAGCACGCTCACCTTGGGGCAACTCATCAACATCAGCTATGTGCGAGATATGACGCCTCAAGTGCCGCAAGTCTTGCGCGGTCAAATTTTGCTGGGCGCGGTCAGCGCGCGCAAAGAGATGGTTGATGGCGCGGTGCTGATGCAAGTGCAACTACCCCACTTCAACGCCGATGCTTGGCAACAAACCTTGGGGGCTTGGTTGGGTAGCAACGCAGCAGATGACAAGCCCGCCAAACCCCCCAGCGCGCAGGCCTTGGCTTTCGTGCCGACCCGCTTTGAGGTGGGTACCGGTGAGTTGCTGTGGCTGGGTCGTAGCTTCAACCATGTGCAGGCCAGCGCTGACAAGCAAGGCCCACAATGGCGTATTCAACTTAAAGCCGATGAGGCGCAGGGGCAGATCGATTACCGCCCCAAGCTAGACAACGCGTCTGCGCAGGTGGTGGCCAGATTGTCCAATCTGGTGATACCGCCTTCGGCAGTGCAAGACGTCGAGAGCAGTTTGTCGGACTCACCCAAAGACTTGCCCTCGATGGACATCGTGATCGACAACTTGGAGTTGCGGGGCTTGAAATTGGGTCGCGCCGAGGTTGAAGGTTTCAGCCGCGCCATCGCCGGTGGTGGGCGTGAATGGGTGTTGAATAAATTCAACCTCAGTTTGCCCGAATCAACTTTTCAGGCCAAGGGCCAATGGGGCGGTGTCGGCCGCTTGCAGGCCAAGCGCACCCAACTAGACTTCACCCTGCAATTGCAAAATTCGGGTGAGTTGCTCGAACGCTTGGGCTACAAAGGCGCGATTCGCAATGGCAAAGGCCGCATGGCCGGTCAGGTGGGTTGGACCGGCTCACCCTTCTCGCCCGACTACACCAGCATGAGCGGGCAGTTCAATGTCAATTTAGAGCGAGGACAGTTTTTGAAAGCCGAGCCCGGCGTGGCGCGCTTGTTTGGCGTGCTCAATTTACAGGCCTTGCCGCGCCGCTTAACTTTAGATTTCACCGATGTTTTTAGCGAAGGCTTTTCGTTTGACTTCGTGCGCGGGGATGTGCAAATCCAGCAAGGCATAGCCAGCACCAACAATATGCAGATGAAGGGTGTCACCGCCGCGGTGATGCTCGAGGGCAAGGCCGATATAAAGAATGAAACCCAAGACCTCAAAGTGGTGGTGGTGCCCGACCTCAACACAGGTACGGCCACCTTGCTCTACACCTTGATCAACCCGGTGGTGGGCCTCACCAGTTTTCTCACCCAGTATTTTTTGAAAACACCGCTGGCCAAATCCACCACCCAAGAGTTTCGGGTTCAAGGCACTTGGAAAGACCCCAAGGTAAATAAAGTCGACACGTCCAAAGAGCCGGAGACCAAACCATGAAAGCCGCTTTATTGCAAATGGTGTCAAGCACCGAGGTGAGAATCAACCTAGACACGGCAGAGCGTTTGCTGGCGCAAGCCGCTCATGCCGGCGCAGAGTTGGCGGTGTTGCCCGAATATTTTTGTTTGCTGGGACAGCTCGATACTGACAAATTATTGATTGCCGAAGCCCATGGCGACGGCCCTATGCAACAGCGGTTGGCGGCCATGGCCAAAACCTATGGCGTGTGTCTGGTCGCCGGCACTTTGCCTATAGCGGTGCCAGGCGATGCCACACGGGTGCGCAACACCACCTTGGTCTACAGCGCGCAAGGGGTGAACATGGCACGCTACGACAAGATCCATTTATTTTGTTTTGACAATGGCCGCGAAAGCTACGATGAAAGCTTGGTTCTGCAAGCCGGCGACACGCCGGTGGTGATGGACTTGCCCTCGCGAGACGGGCACACATGGCGCATTGGTTTGAGTGTGTGCTACGACTTGCGCTTTCCACAGTTGTATAAACAATTGGTTCAGCAAGGTGCTGAATTGCTGCTGGCACCCAGTGCTTTTACCCACACCACGGGCTCGGTGCATTGGGAGGTGTTGCTGCGTGCCCGCGCTATCGACAACTTGGCTTGGGTGGGCGCAGCGGCGCAAGGCGGCAAGCACAGCAATGGCCGCCGCACTTGGGGGCATTCCATGTGGGTCGACCCTTGGGGTCAGGTGCAAGCCGTGCAGGCTGAGGGTGAGGGCTGTGTATTCACTGAACTGTCGATAGATCAGCTGCGTGAGCGCAGACAGCAACTGCCTTTGCGCAGCTCGCCCTTGTCGTGATCATTTGTCTTCATCCGGGTCTTTATCGCGTTCACCGTCTTGGCGGCCATGGAACATGGTCCACCACACAATAAGCACCAAAATCAGGCCAGCGCCCAAGGCTTCAAGCAAAATCAGCAGCATGCGTTTGTACCGAATTGAAAAATCATTGTGGATGCTGGCAATTGTAGGCATGCTGGTCTCTTGTGCAGCGCCTATGCCGCCGCCTTTGCCGCCAAGTCCTCGCGTGCCCTTACCCAGTACAACCAGCTCACCCAGCCCATCCGCAACAACGCCGGTGCCCAGCCCATCCGCACCGCCTGGTGCTTCCAAGTTTGAGCCGCCGGTTAAGGGCGAGGTGCGCAGTCGCTGGGTGTCGGTTGGGATTGAAGATTTACCTGGCTGGCCGCAAGAATCCATGGCCGAGGTGTGGACGCTGCTCTTGGCCAACTGTGATGTCAGCGGCACGGTGCTGGCCCCCTTATGCAGTGATATCCGTCGCTTGAGTATTGCCTCTGAGGCCGAGCAACGTTTGCTGCTACTCAACCGTTTGCAAGTCTATCGCTTGGAGTCTTTGGAAGGTGAGGCCGGCGGCTTGCTCACCGCGTATTACGAGCCGGTGTTTGATGCCCAGCGCGTGCCTGGCAATGGTTTCAACACACCGCTGTATGCCACGCCCAGCGGCTTGACAAGTGGTAGGCCGTGGTTCAGCCGCCAAGACATCGAGAGTTTGCCCGCCGCCCAAAACGCATTGCGTGGCCGCGAGATTGCGTGGCTGGCCGATCCTGTAGACGCTTTGATCTTGCACATTCAAGGCTCGGGTCGCTTGCGCATCACCGAGCCCGATGGCAGTGTGCGCACCGTTCGCGTGGGCTTTGCCGCCTCGAACGAGCAGCCTTACCAAAGCGTGGGCCGTTGGTTGCTCGACAAAGGCGAAACCCGTGACGCCTCATGGCCTGGCATCAAAGCGTGGTTGCAGCGCAACCCACAGCGGCAGCAAGAATTGTTGTGGACCAACCCGCGTTATGTGTTTTTCAAAGAACTGCCCCTAGGTGCCGACCCCAGCGTGGGGCCGCGGGGTGCGCAGGGCTTGCCACTGATCGCTGGTCGCTCGGTAGCTATCGACCCGCTCAGCATGCCATACGGCACCCCGCTCTGGTTGGTGTCCCCAGGCCCCACCCAAACTATTTCGCGCTTGGTGTTGGCGCAAGACACTGGCAGCGCCATTGTGGGGGCGGTGCGCGCTGATTTGTTTTTGGGCACAGGGCGTGAAGCGGGTGAAGTGGCGGGACGTTTGAAGCAGCCTTTGCGCTTATGGGCTTTGTGGCCTAAGCCATAAGCAGCATGAATTAATATAGGCCTTGAAGTTTTTAACAAGGACAGATTCATGGGTTACATCATTGTTTTGGCGTCACCCGTGTTTTTGGGTTTGATATGTATCGAGTGGTTATGGGGCATGCGCTTGGCTAAACGAGGTGAGGCGGGCGCACAAACCTATCGACTCGACGACGCCATCAGCAGTATCTCGCTGGGCATCATCAGCCAAATCAGCGCCATCTTCACCCGAGTGCTGCGCATTGTCATCTACACCTTGGTGTTTGAACAAGTCGCCTTGGTGCGGGACGACACATGGTGGAGCACTTGGTATGGCGTGGTGTTGGCCTTGGTTTTGTATGACTTTTGCTATTACTGGTTTCACCGCGCCAGCCACGAGGTGGCGCTGTTTTGGGCGGGCCATGCGGTGCATCACCAAAGCCAGCATTACAACTTGTCCACTGCGCTGCGCCAAAGCAGCGCAGGCGCATTGACCAGCTGGGTGTTTTATCTACCCATGGCGCTCTTGGGCGTGCCGCCGCTGATTTTTGGCATCGTCGCCTTGATTGATTTGCTCTACCAATTTTGGGTGCATACCGAACACATTGGCCGCTTGGGCTGGTTTGACCGCTGGTTTTGTTCGCCCTCCAACCACCGCGTGCACCACGCGGTGAATGACCCTTATGTAGACCGCAACTATGGCGGCATTTGGGTGGTGTGGGACAGGTTGTTTGGCAGTTTTCAGGACGAAGATCCCAAAGAGCCTTGTGTCTACGGCACGCGTACAGCGCTTAACAGCTGGGACCCTTTGTGGGCCAATATGCAGATGTACGCCATCATGCTGCGTGACAGTTGGTATGCCAAGCGTTGGCGCGACAAGCTGATGGTGTTTGTGAGTCACCCCGGTTGGCGGCCTGCCGATGTCGCCCAGCGTTTCCCCGCCAAGGCTTTTCAAATTCACAACTTCCCCGCTTTTCAGCCGGTGCAAACACGGGCGGTGCAATGGTGGGGCGGCGCTTGGTTTGTGGTCTTGCTGTCGTGTTCCTCGGCGGTCTTGTGGTTCATGGATGGCATGGTCTGGGCCGAGGCCGCTACGTGTGTGTTGGCAGTGACGGCGGGTTTGTGGGGCGTCAACGCCATGCTGCAAAACCGACTCAGTCCAGCGATGTGCGCGTTTGTGCAAGCCGCTGCCTTGGCGACGGCCGCCAATGCCTGCGGTTGGAGTGAGGTGTATCTGCTGGCCAAGCCACTGGCTTTGCTGGTGTTGATATTTGCTGCTTGGCAAGCGTCTGCAGGCATGCAGGGGCGTGCTTGGTTATTGGCGGCTTTAGCCTTGTCTTGCTTGGGTGA
>JABMMR010000163.1 GCA_013205525.1 Burkholderiales bacterium
GGTTTTCAATCCATTGTTTGTAGGGCTTGCTGTTGGCCAAGGCCGACTTCAATTCTTCATCGTCGATCATGCGGCCTTGCTCGAGATCGATCAAGAACATCTTGCCAGGCTGGAGTCGCCATTTGCGAACAATTTTGTTCTCGGGGATGGGCCACACGCCGGATTCCGAGCCCATGATGACCAAGTCGTCATCGGTAATGCAGTAGCGCGAAGGGCGCAGGCCATTGCGGTCTAGGGTGGCGCCAATTTGGCGGCCGTCGGTAAACACAATGGAAGCGGGGCCGTCCCAAGGCTCGAGCATGGCCGCGTGGTATTCGTAGAACGCGCGCCGGCGTGGGTCCATGCTGCTATGGTTTTCCCAAGGCTCAGGAATCATCATCATCATGGCTTGGCTGATGGGGTAGCCGGCCATGGTGAGCAACTCTAGGCAGTTGTCGAAGGTGGCAGTGTCTGATTGGTCGGCAAAGCTGATGGGGTAGAGCTTTTGCAAATCGGCGCCGAGCACGGCCGAAGACATCACGCCTTCGCGTGCTTTCATCCAGTTGTAATTGCCTTTGACGGTATTGATTTCGCCGTTGTGCGCCACATAACGGTAGGGGTGGGCCAGTGGCCACTCGGGGAAGGTGTTGGTAGAAAACCGCTGGTGCACCAAGCCCAGCGCCGAGACGCAGCGCTGGTCTTGCAGGTCTTTGTAATAAGTGCCCACTTGGTCGGCCAGAAGCAAGCCTTTGTAAATAATCGTCCGGCTTGACATGCTGGGCACGTAATACTCTTTGCTGTGCTTCAAGTTGAGATGCGAAATGGCGGCACTGGCGGTTTTACGGATCACATACAGCTTGCGCTCCAAAGCGTCTTGCACGATCACGTCGTTGCCGCGCCCGATGAACACCTGGCGGATGACCGGTTCTTTGGCGCGCACAGTGGGCGACATGGGCATCTCTGCATTCACCGGCACATCGCGCCAGCCCAATAGCACTTGGCCTTCGGCGCGGATGGCGCGCACCAGTTCTTGTTCGCAAGCCAAGCGCGAGGCATGCTCTTTGGGCAAAAAGATCATGCCCACGCCGTATTCGCCCTGAGGCGGCAGGTCCACGCCCACGGAACCGTCAGGGGCCGTTCCAGCCCGGGCCATGTCTTCGCGGTACAGCGCGTCAGGCAGTTGAATCAAGATGCCTGCGCCGTCACCCATCAAGGCATCCGCACCGACCGCGCCTCGGTGGTCCAAGTTCTCCAAGATTTTCAGTGCTTGGCTGACGATGACATGGGTTTTCTCCCCCTTGATGTGCGCCACAAAACCCACGCCACAGGCGTCGTGTTCATGGGCTGGGTCATACAAACCATGGGTGAAAGCGGGTTGCATAGGGTTTTCCTTAGTCTTCAGGCAGGCCCACAAATATAGTGCATGACAAGCCTTTCACCAAATAAATTAATCGGGGTCAGATTCCAATTAATTTGGTTTTTAAAAAAACTACCGATAATTGGGGACAGGTTAATCCGGCTTTTTGCCAAAAGGTCGTCCCGCCTTAGCAGGATTGACCCGCCTTGGGGTCTGTTTTTGCAAACCTTGCACAAAACCTTCTTCGCCCAAAGCCCAGCCACTTAAAGCTGAAGATGTGAGTGCCAGCTGTTGTTTTTGGTCAACGCCAGATTGAACTAAACCTGCGTAAGCGGCTTCTCTGGCAAACGGAGTGTTACCCATCTCCCAGTACAAAGGGTGGGGCGACAGCCATGCTTCGTTTTGCCTGCCGATGTAATGCCCGTGGCTGGACCACGGATAGTCTGTTGCCTGCCCAACCATTCCCGCTCGCACAGGGTTGAGATCGATATAGGCCATGCAAGCCAAGAAATAACGCTCGGTTTGTATCAACGCAGAACGGTAACGCCCTTCCCATAAAGTGCCGCTTCGTGAATGGCGTTTATTGAAATACAGCACATAAGAGCGCCCCACAGCTTGCATCATCTTGGGCACGCTGTCGTTTAGCTGAGGGCTTAGCAACAAATGCAGGTGGTTGCTCATCAATACATAGGCATGCACTTGCACATCCTGCTCTTGGGCATATTTTTGCAGCAAAGCCAACATTCGCTGAAAGTCAGCGTTGTCCATGAAGATGGCTTGACGGTTATTGCCCCGCAAGATGATGTGGTGCGGGTATCCGGCGAGAGTGAGTCGGGGCAGGCGGGCCATGTGTCCATAATAATTGGAATCTGACCCCAATTAACCCTCTAAACTTGTGACATGGATACATCTTTAGCACCAACAAATCCAGCAGAAACCCCGAAGCTGTGGGTGTTTTGCCTGTGTGCCCAATGGTGTGGCGCCTGCCGCGAGTACCAACCGTTGTTTGATCTTTTGGCAGCTCAAATGCCCCAAGCTCGTTTTGTTTGGGTCGATATTGAAGAACACGACGCGCTGCTGGGCGAACTCGACATTGAAAACTTTCCTACTTTGCTGTTGACCGATTCGCAGATGCAGCCGTGTTTCGCAGGCGTCGTGCTGCCCCATGCCGACACCTTGAAGCGCATGTGCCAAGCCGCTTTGGCCGGCGACTTTCCCGCGCTCAAAGAACCGCAGTGGCAAGCGCTTGTGCCGGGTTTATCTGCGCTTGGCGACAACTGACAGCAAAAGCAATGCCAGGCGTATGGGGAGTCGACATAAACGAATCCAATACAAGCGGGCGCCTAATATGGTTTTCAAGTCGCTGACATAGTCGGCATAAGTGCGTTGCTGGTAGTTAAGCAACTTCTGGCCTTGGGACGTATCAAGCCAATCAACGCTGTAGTCCACTGGGCTGAAAAGCTTGGCAGGCAGTGGTGCTTGCCCCATAAGTGCCATGACTTGTTTGAGCATATCGCCATAGGTCAATTGACATTGCGCACCGCCGCCAATCAACCACAGCTTGCCCCATAAAAGATCCTGATCAACAGCATGGGCCAAAGCCATGCCCACATCCAAGGTGTGCACAAATTCAATGCGGTTGTGAAGCGGGACTTGGAACATGGCGGGGCTGAACACCACACGAACCGGAATGGCTGCCGCGAGTCGAAACACCGCCCACTGCAAGCCGCTGTCCATCAGCATGTGCTCACAAATGACTTTTTGCTGGGCATACAACTCCACCGGATTCAAGTCGCAATCGATGTTGCGCGGAAGCGGCAATTGCTGGGTGCGTCCATACACATGCAAGGTGGAGGTAAAGAGTATGCGCGCGGGCTTGGGCATGGCTTTTAATACCTGCAAGAGATTGCGCATGCCACCCACATTGACGGCCTGCGCGAGCGCGGGATGTTGCTCACTGTTTTGACCGGTATGGGATAGTTCGGGAATGAGGGCCGCCAAGTGAATCACCAGGTCTTGGTCTTGCACCGCGCGTTGCAGGTCTTCGATGCGACGCACATCGCCCCAAACCACCTCCATATCAGAGGCGTGTTTCAGTGCAAGCCGTCGATTGGTTCTGCAGGGCAAATCAAAGCAGCGTATGCGGTGACCCCTGCCAGTCAAAGCCTTGAGGGTGCTGATACCGATATTGCCAAAAGCGCCAGTGAGCAGGATGTTCATCAAACGGCCTATTTAATCAAGGCAATTTAGAATACCCTAAATAATCATATAAATGTACTCATTTATTTAAATAAAATAGTATTTAAATACTCTAAACCAAATTGCACCAGCAAGGCCTGCAGTCGCTCGCCAGCGCTGGCGTTGAGCTGACCGGTGTACTGCGCCAAGATCAGCTCGTTTTTCATGCTGTGCTCCCAGCCCACGAGTTCTGTCACCGTCACCTGATAGCCCTTGGACTCCAGATGCAGGCAACGCAAGACATTGGTGAGCTGGCTGCCCATCTCGCGTGTGTGCAGCGGGTGTCGCCACAGCTCGGCCAAGGGGGTGCGGGCCAAATTCAGCGCTTTGTTTTGCCGCAAATGGCTGGCCAACTCTGCTTGGCAACAAGGCACCAAGGCCATGAAACGCGCTTGCTTGGCCAAGCCAAAAGCAATGGCGTCGTCGGTGGCGGTGTCGCAGGCGTGCAAAGCCGTGACCATGTCAAAACGCGCGGGCAAACGTGCGTCTTGTATCGCCTCTTGCACGCTGAGATGTGCGAAATGCATGCTGTCAGCACAGCCCATTTTTTGCGCCAAGGCCTGCGACGAGGCCACCAACTCGGCACGCGTCTCTATGCCCCAGACCTGCGCCACATTGTGCTGATGCTCCACCGATTGCGGTTTGACAAACACATCGTGCAACATGAAACCCAAATACGACTTGCCCGCGCCATGGTCGGCCAAGGTCAAAGGCGAGGTGTCACCAACAGCTTCACGCGCTTGCAACATGGCGTGCAATGGTTTTTCTAAAAACTGACACAGGTGGTTGACCTGCTTGAGCTTGCGCCGCGAGTCTTGGTTGATCTTGCCCTCACGCGTGAGGATGTTCAGCGCCTTGAGAAGCTCGATGGATTGGCCGGGGCGCAGGTCGAGTTGCGAACTGGGGTCTGATGTTTTAGGAGTAGATGGGTGTTTCGTTTTAACCATTGCTCTCTTCCTGTTCGGTGACCCAGCGAATGGCTGTCATAACATCCACCACCTCAATGCCCTCTTTCAAGGGAAAAATTTGCGCAACAGGGGCCACCAAAAGTTTTCGCGCAGCCCCTAAATCTGTGGCCGCTTGATAGAAGCCCCTAGAAACGGTGGGTGCACTCGAGCGTTTGACTTCAATGACCCAGGTTTGTTGATTGCGAAATGTCAGCACCAAGTCCACCTCAGCGCCATTGCTGGTTCGGTAAAAACTGGCTTCGGCCTGCGGTGCTGCATTAATCAATTGCTCCATCACAAAGCCCTCCCAGCTTGAACCCGCCACGGGGTGGCCTAGCAAGGCGTCCAAGTTTGACAAGCCCAACAAGGCATGTACCAAACCGCTGTCGCGCACATACACCTTGGGCGAGCGAATCAAACGCTTGCCCACATTGCCATGCCAAGCGGGCAAGCGTCGTATAAGCATCAAATCGCACAACAAGTCGATGTATCGGCTCACGGTTTGGCCGCTGATTGCCAAAGCTGCTGCAAGTTTGGACAGATCCAACAGTTCGCCTTGGTGGTGCGCCAGCATGGTCCACAAGCGTCGCAAGGTTGTGGCAGGTATTCGCGGGCCTAGCGCTGGAATGTCTTTTTCCAAGTAGGTGGAAATAAACACCTCGCGCCACGTCATGCTGTCGGCATCGGTCTTGGCCAACCAGGACATGGGAAAACCGCCACGTATCCACAAGGCATTGAGGTCTGCCACGCTGAAATTGCCAGTGAAAATTTCGGATGCTTGAAGCGGCGGCAACTCCACATAAGCCACCCGCCCGGCCAAACTTTCGCTGGACTGTTGCATCAACACCCCTGTGGCAGAACCCAGCAACAAAAACTGTCCGCAGTGCTGCCCCATGCGCCGACGCTGGTCAATGACGCCGCGCAAAATGCCAAACAACTCGGGCATGCGCTGCACCTCATCCAAGATGACCAGCTGCTGCGCATGCGCCAGCAAAAAAGCCTCTGGGTCATCCAACTGCCTTTGCGCCGAGGGCAACTCAAGGTCTAAATAAAGCGCATCCGAATAAAGTGCTTTTTGGGCAAAAGCCAAGGTGGTTTTGCCCACCTGACGCGGCCCCATAAGCCCTACCGCAGGAAACTGCTGCAGGCGTTGAATAAGCTTTTGCTGGGATTGGCGCTGGTACATCCATGTATTTTAACCAATTTATGGAGAAAATGCATAGTTAATATACAAATACCCTAGCCCATCTCTTCATACAACCTCGCCTGTAGTCCCAAAGCCTGCCAACCCGCCACGCCCATCTCGCGCAGCAAAGCGGTGTTGCGGTCGTAAATCAAGGCCGCGTCGGGAAACGACTTGACCGCTAGGCTGACGCTGTCTTCGCGCAGCAAATGCAGCGTGGGGTAAGGCGACTGGTTGGTGAGGTTTTCTACATCATCCGCTTCGGTATCCGCAAACTGATAGCCCGGATGGAAGTCGGCGATTTGCAGCACGCCTTCCAAGTCCATGCCACGCAGTATGGCTTCGCAGTCGAATAAAAACTCGTTGAAGTCTACAAAGTGGGGCAGCAAATAAGGCGCGATCAGCAAGGTGGTGTCCAAGGTGTTGGGGTCGGCGTCCACCAAGGTTTGCATCTCGGTTTGCAGCAGCAGCAATACCGGTTCGGGCTCGGTGAGTTCGGTCACCACATAACGCACCTGCCCTTTGGCGATCACGGCTTTGGCAAACGGGCACAGGTTGAGACCGACCACGGCGCGGGTCAACCACAGTTGGGTGTCTTCGATGGCAATGCGTTCGGTGTCAGCAGGTTGGTGCATGGCTAAGGGTTTTCAGTGTGAGGGAGCAGGCAGTTGACCCACCAAACGGGCATGCTCGCGGCTGGCGAATCTGTCGGTCATGCCGGCAATGTAATCGGCCACGGCTCGGGAGAGGTTGTCGCGCTTGGCGTGGTTCTCGGGCATTTCTTGCGGGCGGGCCAAATAGGCCGCAAACAATTCGCTCACCACTTGGCGCGCCCAATCGGTGGTTTGCATTACCTGCGGGTGCCTGTACAAATGGTGCAGCAAAAAAGTTTTGAGTTGCGTCGAGCGCTGCTGCATGGGGGCAGAAAACATCACCAAAGCAGGCGCCGTGCGCACCGCTTCCACGCTGTCGGGGGCGTGCTTTGCAAGCGCTTGGTGGGTGGCTTGCAGCACATCGTAGACCTGATCGCTGAGCATGCGCCGAATAGCCTCGTACAACAAACGCCTGCCGCTCAAGTCGGGATAGGCGGCCTGCACCTCGCGGCGGTAATCGTCAAACAAAGCCACGTCTTCGAGTTGCGCCAAGCTGATCAGGCCCGAGCGCACGCCGTCGTCGATGTCGTGGGCGTTGTAGGCCATTTCATCGGCCAAGTTGCACAGTTGCGCTTCCAAACTGGGCTGGCCTTTTTGCAAGAAACGCGCAGCCACACCGCCCGGCTCCTGTACTTCTAGCAGTTGCGCATTGCGAACCGAGCAGTGCTTCAAAATCCCCTCACGGGTCTCAAAGCACAGGTTGAGGCCATCGAACTGGGGATAGCGGTGCTCCAAACCATCAACCACACGCAGGCTTTGCAAGTTGTGCTCAAAACCGCCGTAGGGTGCCATGCACTCGTTCAAAGCATCTTGCCCTGCGTGGCCAAAGGGTGTGTGGCCCAAGTCGTGGGCCAAAGCGATGGCCTCCACCAAGTCTTCATGCAAACCCAGTGTGCGCGACATCGAACGTGCAAGCTGTGCAACCTCCAAGGAATGCGTCAAGCGGGTGCGAAACAAATCACCTTCATGGTTTAAAAAAACTTGGGTTTTGTAGACCAAGCGCCTGAACGCGGTGGAGTGCACGATGCGGTCGCGATCGCGTTGAAACGCGTTGCGTGTGGGCGCATCGCTCTCGGGAAACCGCCGCCCACGTGAGTTCGCGGGATGGCAGGCGTAGGCCGCCAAACCTTGCAAGGCCAAAGACAAGGGGGCCGCGAATGTGCCGCTCATGCGCGGCAGCAGGCTTGCACCACTTCACTCACCAAGGCGTCGGGTGCGCCGCGCACCACCGCGCTACCCGGTGGGTCTATCAGCACAAAACGGATGTCGCCAGCCAAGGCTTTTTTGTCGACCCGCATATGGTGCAAATACACCTCAGCGCCCAAATCGGGGCCGACAGTGGGCAAGCCGGCACGGGCAATGAGGGCGGTGAGACGCTGGGTGAAAGCCGCGTCGACCAAACCCAAACGCAGCGACAACTGCGCGGCCATGACCATGCCGCAACCCACGGCCTCGCCATGCAGCCATTCGCCAAAACCTAAGCCTGCTTCGATGGCGTGGCCAAAGGTGTGACCGAAATTCAAAATCGCCCGCAAGCCCGACTCACGCTCGTCTTGCCCCACCACATGGGCTTTGATCTCGCAGCTGCGCTTGACCGCATAAGCCAAAGCTTGGGGGTCGCGTTGCAGCAAAGCGTCTAGATTGTGTTCAATCCAGTCGAAGAACACCATGTCAGCGATAGGCCCGTATTTGATGACCTCGGCCAAACCCGCGCTGAGTTCACGGGCTGGCAAGCTTTGCAAGGTGCTTAAGTCGCAGACCACCCGCTCGGGTTGGTAAAACGCACCGATCATATTTTTGCCAATGGGGTGGTTGATAGCGGTTTTGCCGCCCACCGAGGAGTCCACTTGCGCGAGCAAAGTGGTGGGCACTTGCACAAACGGCACACCGCGCATATAGCAAGCCGCGGCAAAACCCGTGATGTCACCCACCACACCCCCGCCCAAGGCAAACAACACGGTTTTGCGGTCGCAGGCGTTTTCTAGCAAGACATCAAAAATGCTTTGCAAGGTCTCCCATGTTTTGTAGGCCTCGCCATCGGGCAGGCTGAGGCTGAGCACCTTGGGGTAGTGCGCCGACAAACTTTGCTGCAAACGCTGGGCGTACAAGGGGCCTACCGTGTCGTTGGTGACGATGAGTGCACAGGCCGCAGCAGGCAAACCTTGCCAAGCGGTGCCCTGCGAGAGCAAGCCCGCGCCAATGCGGATGGGGTAGCTGCGCTCGCCCAAATCGATGGCCACTTGGGTAGGGGTGTCAGGGTGCATAAGGAGGTGTTTCTGCCAAAGGCAAGAGTCCGGCAAGTTCGAGTTGGCTCATCACCATGGTGACCATGGATTGAATATGCGGACGCTGGGTTTCAATCACGTAATGGGCGGCGGCTTGGTAGAGGGGGTCGCGTTGTGCAAACAGTTCTTTCAACTTGGTTTGCGGATCATCGACTTGCAGCAAAGGCCGTTGGCGATCATGGCGCAAACGGCGAAAAATTTCTTCCGGACTGACACGCAAGTAACACACCGTGGCACGCTCATGTAACAACGCACGGTTGCGTTCGCGCAAAACCGCTCCCCCGCCTGTGGCCAACACGCCAACGTTTTGGCGGCTGAGGTCCTCCAAGGCTTGGCTTTCAATGTCGCGAAACGCGGCCTCGCCTTGTCGCTCAAAATATTCTTTGATGCTGCAACCCAAGCGCTGCTCGATGACCTGGTCGGAGTCCACAAACGGGCAACCGAGTTTGCGGGCGATTTGTCGCCCGACTGTTGACTTGCCGCTGCCGGGCATACCCACCAAGGCCAACACGATAAATACTTTCTCACGGTGCTAAAGCACGTTGCGTAAGCATTTTAGGGCTTAGGAATATCAGCAACTCTTGCTTGCTGCGCTGGTTGCTGCGGTTGCCAAACAACCACCCCAAGCCCGGCAGATGGCGCAAACCCGGCACACCAGCCAAGTTTTGGTTGTTGCTGGTTTCATAGATGCCGCCAATCATCACGGTTCCGCCGTCTTCAACCCGCACTTGGGTGCTGACATGCTTGGTGTCGATGGCGAAACCTGCGGGCGTGCTTTGCCCCACACTGTCTTTGTGCACATCTAAATCCATGGTGATACTGCCCTCAGGCGTGATACGCGGCGTGACCTCCAAGCGCAAATTGGCTTTGCGAAAAGCGATGGAAGTGGCACCATTGCCCGCGGCGACTTGGTAAGGCAACTCGGTGCCTTGCTCGATAATAGCCTTGGCTTGATCGGCGGTGACCAAGCGCGGACTGGCTACCACCCGGCCCAAGCCCTCGGCCTCAAGAGCGGACAACTCTATCCCCAGCAGCCGTGTTTTGGAGGCGTCAAATAAACTTAATGCCAAGGTGGCGGCTTCCAGGCCTTGAAAGCCTTGTGCAGGAAGTTTGATCAGGCTGCTGTTGTTGTCGCCGCGACTCATGCGCACCCCCAGACTGGCGGCAAAACTGTCGGAGGCTTCGATGATGCGCGCCTCGATCAAGACCTGCCGCTGTGGGATATCGATGCGCTGTATCAGCATCTCAACTTGCGCCAACTTGTCCGCCACATCGGTGACAAATAATTGGTTGGTCCTTACGTCGATCATGGCCGAGCCCCGCACACTCAGCAAACGCGGCGCCGGCGTATTGCTGACCACGCCCGTGCTGCTGAGCAATGGCACCAACAGGTCTTGCACCTTGGCGTAGTTCATGGCAAAAGCACGGGTTTGCAAAGGCTCCAAAGCTTGCAAAGCCGCACGGCCTTCCAGCGCGGCTTTTTCTTTGGCCGCAAACTCGACCAAGGGCGCCACCCACAGCACATCGCCCAGCGTTTGTTGACCCAAGCCCTTGGTTTGCAGCACCGTATACAAAACCTGGTCCCACGGCACTTGGTTAAGGCGCAGGCTGAGGCTACCGCTCACGCTGTCAGACACCACCATATTGACACCGCTGAAATCGGCAATCAGCTGCAAGGCGGTTCGCAACTCAATTTTGGGGAAATTCATCGACATGGGAGCGCCGCTGAACACTGGCAAAGACTGCGCCTGCACAGCCGAAGCGACAAAGCAACACATATATATGAGCATGGCGCTGAGTGTTTTCATGGTGTTCCTTGCTTGGGCCATCGGGTGAACCGCGCTTGCAATTGGCCTTGGTGATTGAACTGCCATTCACGCAGCAACACATGGTCTGTGTTGACCTGCGAGATTTCACCGCCATCGGCACCCAGCGCCTGCCCAAGCGTCAAAGCGTAAAGCTCGCCCTCCAATGACATGAAGGCGCTGGATTTTTCTGGCGTGCTGAGCGCTCCCAGCCACTGCCATTGCGATAACTCTGCCTCCGGCAGTGTGAGTTGACCGCTGGCGCGAGCCAAAGGCGGCAGCCCCCCAGCCAACCACTTCGCATCAAACGGGTTGAACCTAAGCGGGGGCGGCGCAGCATCCGAGACCTGAGGTGCAAGCGCTAAGGACTTGCCGGGGCTTGTCCCAGGGCTTAAGGCTTGCTGTGCATCTTCGCGGGTGAGCAGCGTCAAGCTCAAAGGGGATGCGCTTTGGGGTGCCAACACTGCCAAGTCGGCCTTCAAAACAAAGGCGTTGATCCTTGCTTGAGGCGCCAACTCAACAAGTCTTTGCCAAGCCAATAACAAGCTGGGCAAGCTGCCCGACCACAGTTGCTGATTCGAGCCATCGGCTGTCTGCACCTGCACGCCAGTGGTGGCCAGCACTTGCGTTGTCAAAGAGAAATTGGCTTGCAAACCACTGGCTGACAGTGCCACCCAAGCCGGCGCGTGCCCGCCTGTGGGATGGGGCATGGCTTGCAGCGCGGCCACCCGCGCTTGGTGCTGCTTAACTTGTCGCTGCAGGGTTTGTAAGGTCTGTGAGGCCTGTGCTTCAAGCTCTTGGGCTTGCCACCAAGTCGACCAAGCTGGGCCAGAGACTTGCCAACTCAAGCCCAAGCTCATCAACAACGTCAAGACAGTCAGCAAGACGGCTTGCGCAGACAAGGGCCACGCATGCAAGACGCGCCAATGGCTGCGCCACTGAGGCCACCAGACGTTCCAAAATTGCCACTTAGGGTTCATCAGCTTGACCCCGCAAGTGAGGGCGAAATCAGCTCGTAGGTATTTAAGCGCCACAAGCGACCTTGCGGGCAGCGCCACAAATGACTAGTCAACACAGTGGGCTGGCCACGCACATGCACGCCGCGGGCTTGCAACTGTGTTTGCCAATGCTGTACATGTCGCCAATGCAGAGCGCGAACCTGCAAGCGCCATTGACCCTCGCGCCATTCGGCATGTATGACTTGCACGCCATGGGGTGCCACGCTGAGCAAGTGGGTCAAGGCCTGCCAAGCTTGCAACTGCAGTTGTTGCCAGCGCGGCCAAGCCTGTTGCAATTGCTGCGCTTGTCGCTCACGGGCTTGCCACACAGGCGCTTCAGTCAGTTGTTGCTGCAGCGCTTGCTGCTGGGCATGCAGGGCCTCT
Organism: Burkholderiales bacterium; assembly: GCA_013205525.1. GTDB lineage: Bacteria > Pseudomonadota > Gammaproteobacteria > Burkholderiales > Burkholderiaceae_C > Limnohabitans. The sequence continues at coordinate 11,830 of JABMMR010000163.1, forward strand.
AGCCGTGCTTCGTGGGCTTGGTTGATATTGCCTAAAGCTTGTTCAATAGCCACCAGTGTGAGCGTTGTGACGATTGCACCCAACACAACACCAACTTGCCAGCGCCTAAAAACAGCCAAGCGTTGACGCTCGCGCCAAGGCACTAAATTCAGTGTGCTCATGGCGCCAACACCCCCAAAGCCAAACCACCCACCTGCGCTTGCACTTCTGGCGCTAACAACTGTGCGGCTTTATCGCTGGCGGGCTGTGGCTGGCGTCGCCAACGCTGCTCGGCCTGCCAAGCGGGCTCTAAGCGGACCAGCCACAAGCCTGCTGCACGGCACCAGTGTTCGCAAGCAGCCACCCAAGCGCGCTGGGTGGCCAGTACCTCCACATGCTGAACCGCCTGTGCTTGCATAGCCGCCACCAGCCAGTCAGGACGCTGATGTGGTTCGGCCAGCGTGGGACCCGCGGGTGCAGCCAAGCAATGAAAGTCCCAGACCGTGTCTGACAGCGGCCAAGGCATTTGACGCTGCAGTTCGAGCTCAATCGCCTTGACCTGCTCGCGCACATTCAAGCCGCTTTGCAGTTGCAAGCTAAAGCGTCGCAACCGCGCCTCTTCAATGGCCAGCGCCGCGTCTTGGGCTGCACAACCGGCTTGTTGGCAAGCCATGCGCAGCCAGCTGGGGTCGGGCCAACCCGCCAACAAACTGTGCTGCATCTTGGGCGCGTCTTGTAACGCCAGCCAATGCCAGTGTTGAATATGCAGGGGTCCTTGGGCGGGCGCGCTGGCTTGGGCCAAAGCCAAGCCATCGGCAAGCATCAACAAGCCCAAACTGCGGCGGGTGGAACGTGAAAAGAGTCTGCGCATCAAATCTCCTGGTGAATCACACCAGCAGGTTGTAAATCTGACTTCATACCCTTGGGTTAAGCTGTACTAGCGAAGTTTTTACAATGCACTTCCTCAACACCTAGCCCTACAGCGCCACTTCAAGCCCATGTCCCCACCTACCAAGCCTGCCCCTAGCCATCAAGCTGAATCGGCCAAGACCGCGCCCAGCGCCTTATGGGCAGTGCTGGCCAGCTTCATCGCTTGGGCCACAGGTTTGGGCGTGGCTGGCCTGTTGAGCTTGATTTTGCTCGTGGGTGTGGCTCTGGCCATGGCCTACCCGCAGTTGCCCGACATCTCCGATTTGGCCGACTACCGACCCAAGCTGTCGATGCGGGTGTTCTCTGCTGAAGGAAAACTGATTGGCGAATTCGGCGAAGAACGGCGCAAACTGGTGCCTTTCAACGACATACCCGATGTGGTCAAACAAGCGGTCTTGTCGATTGAGGATGCGCGCTTTTACCAACACGGCGGCGTCGATTACATTGGCTTGGCGCGTGCCAGCTTGGCCAATGTGGGTCGCGCCAAAAGCCAAGGTGCTTCCACCATCACCATGCAAGTTGCGCGAAACGTGTATCTCTCTTCAGAGAAAACCTTCACCCGCAAAATTTATGAACTGCTGTTGACCTACAAGCTAGAGCATTTGCTGAGCAAAGACCAAATTTTTGAAATTTATTTGAACCAAATTTTTCTGGGCCAGCGTGCTTACGGCTTTGCCGCCGCAGCGGAAACCTATTTTGGCAAACCCATCCAAAACTTGAGCATCGCCGAAGCCGCCATGCTGGCCGGATTGCCCAAAGCGCCCTCGGCCTATAACCCGATCAACAACCCCAAGCGAGCCCGTTCGCGCCAGCTCTACATCATCGAGCGCATGCAAGAAAACGGCTTCATCACCAAGGTGCAGGCTGAAGCTGCCAAGGCCGAAGAGCTCAAAATCCGCAGCGTCACTGCGCCCAACACTCTGCATGCGGACTATGTGGCCGAGATGGCAAGGCAACTGATGTTCTCGCAATACGGCCCCGACATTTACACCCGCGGCCTGAATGTGTACACCACCATCAAAGCCGATGACCAAGAAGTTGCCTACCAAGCACTGCGCCGTGGCATCTTGGACTATGAGTTGCGTCAGGTCTACCGTGGCCCCGAGAAATTCATCACCCTGCCCACCGAGACCCGCGAGATGGAAGACGCCATTGATGAAGCCTTGATAGATGCCGGCGACAAAGGCGATTTATTGGCCGCCGTGGTGCTGGAGGTGGCGCCGAAAAAAGTTCGGGTGATGCGCCAAAACAGCGAGGTGCTGGAAATTGTGGGCGAGGGCTTAAAGCCGGTTCAATCCGGCTTGTCCGACAAAGCCTCGCCCAACATCAAGTTGCGCCCTGGCGCAGTGGTGCGGGTAGCCAAAACAGCCAAAGGCGATTGGGCCTTGACCCAACTGCCCGAGGTTGAAGGGGCTTTTGTCGCGCTCGACCCCAATGACGGCGCCATCCGCTCTTTGATAGGCGGTTTTGATTTTGATAAAAGCAAATTCAACCATGTGACCCAAGCTTGGCGCCAACCGGGTTCGAGCTTCAAGCCGTTTATTTATTCAGCTGCCTTGGAAAAAGGCTTTACCCCAGCCACACAGGTCAATGACGCTCCGCTTTTTTTCGATGCCAGCGTCACCGGTAGCCAAGCATGGGAGCCGAAAAACTACGACGGAAAGTTCGAAGGCATCATGCCCTTGAAAACCGCCTTGGCCAAATCCAAGAACATGGTCTCTATTCGAATTTTGCAAGCCGTGGGTGCCAAAGAGGCGCAAACTTGGGTCAGCCGTTTTGGTTTTGACCCCGAGCGCCACCCACCCTACCTGACGATGGCGCTGGGCGCTGGCTCAGTGACCCCCATGCAAGTTGCGCTGGGCTACTCGGTGTTTGCCAACGGCGGGTTTTTGGTCAAACCCTACTTGGTGACCAAGGTCACCGACCCCTTGGGCAAAGTGTTGTCGCAATACACCCCCATCGAACTCGATGAGCGTTCGCGCGCGATTGAGCCGCGCAACGCGTTTGTGATGAGCCATTTGTTGCAAGAGGTGACCCGTGCGGGCACGGCCGTGCGAGCGCAGCAAGTTTTGAAGCGCAATGATATTTACGGCAAAACCGGCACCACCAATGATTCCATGGATGCTTGGTTTGCCGGCTACCACCCCACGCTCACCGCGGTGACTTGGATAGGCTATGACACGCCGCGCAAACTCGGCGACCGTGAAACCGGCGGCGGACTCAGCCTGCCGGTGTGGATCAGCTATATGCAAAGTGCGCTGAAAAATGTGCCCGTGACTTCGCTGTCTGTTCCTGCTGGCGTGGTGTTTGAGGGCAACGACTGGTTTTTCCAAGAGTTCACCCAAACATCGGGCGTAACCAGTCTGGGTATTGAAGGCCAAGGCGCTGAAGCTGAAAACAGCAGCGATGCAGAGAAGAAGAAAATTCTCGATCTGTTCAAAGAGTAAGGCGGTGTAAGGCGGCTTACTCAAACACCAAAGACAAGCCAGTTTGGGCACTGGCATCCAAGCCCAGTTGCCGCCAAAACTCACCTTGGCCTTTGCTGTCTTGCCAATGCTGGCCGTCAAAACGGTAGTGATAGCCACCACTGCGGGCTGCCAGCCAGACCTCTTGCAATGGCTTTTGCAGGTTGACCACGATTTGGCTGCGGTTGGTGAAAGTCAGGGTGACCATGCCGCCGCTGCGCTGGTTGTCGATATCGGCATCTGTGCTGTCGTTCAAGCTGTCACACAGAAGCTCCAACCGACTCAATAAAGCTTCGGCGTGGTTCATGAATTCCGGATCGGTCATTGGGTGTGCGGTCGCATTTGAAGAGAGTGGAAGGGATGGCTACAATTTCAACCATGACATGGCTGATTCTAGGCAAGCGAACCGTCCTTATACTTTTCACGGCTTTAGGCTTGGTGGCTTGTGGTCAAAAGGGCGCACTCTTCATCCCCACCGACCCCGAAGCTCGCGACCGCGCCATGTTTCCGCAGGTGTTGGTGCCAGACACCCGCCCCGACACCCCAGCCCCCACGCCACCCTGACCATGACCCTCCAAGCCCTGCCAGGGGATCCGTTTTTTTCACGCCGCGACAACGCACTTTTTTGCGAAGAGATCGCTTTGTCAAACTTGGCCGCGCAATACGGCACGCCGCTGTTTGTGTACTCCAAAGCCGCCATGCTGGGCGCTTTAGCCCCTTACCAACGCGCTTTCGCGGGACGCAACGCGCAGGTGCATTACGCGATGAAAGCCAACTCCTCGTTGGCAGTGTTGCAGGTGTTTGCACAAGCCGGTTGCGGCTTTGACATCGTCTCGGGCGGTGAACTCAGCCGCGTGCTGGCCGCCGGTGGACAAGCCGATAAAGTGATTTTTTCTGGCGTGGGCAAAACCCGCGCCGAGATGCGCCAAGCGCTGGACGCGGGAATCGCCTGCTTCAATGTGGAGAGCGAAGCCGAACTCAATGTGCTGAGTGAGGTGGCGCTCTCCTGCGGCAAAGTCGCTCCCGTGAGCATTCGCGTCAACCCCAACGTCGACCCGCAAACACACCCCTATATTTCTACAGGCTTGAAAGGCAACAAGTTTGGCATTGCCCATGAAGACACGCTGCGCTGCTATTTGCATGCAGCCTCTTTGCCGGGCTTGAAGGTGGTCGGCATTGATTGCCACATAGGCTCGCAAATCACCAGCGCAGGCCCCTACTTGGACACGGTCGACAAAGTGCTCGATTTGGTGCAAGCCATTGAGGCTGAAGGTGTGGCCATCCAGCACCTTGATTTTGGCGGAGGCTTAGGCATTGATTACAACGGCGACACGCCGCCCGCGGCCGATGCGCTGTGGGCGCAACTGCTCACGCGCATCGATGCGCGGGGCTTTGGCGGGCGGCGCTTGATGATCGAGCCCGGGCGCTCGCTGGTGGGCAATGCGGGTGTGTGTTTGAGCGAGGTGCTTTATTTGAAGCCCGGTGAGCAAAAAAATTTCTGCATCATTGACGCGGCCATGAACGACTTGCCACGCCCCGCCATGTACCAAGCCTTTCACCAGATTGCCCCCCTGACACAACGCGCGACAGCGGCCACGCTGTATGACGTGGTAGGCCCTGTGTGTGAAAGCGGCGACTGGATAGGACGCGACCGCACACTGGCAGTTCAAGCGGGTGACCATGTGGCGGTGATGTCGGCCGGTGCCTACTGCATGAGCATGGCCAGCAACTACAACACCCGTGGGCGTGCTGCCGAGGTCTTGGTCGACGGCGATCAGGTCCACCTGATGCGCGAGCGCGAAACTCCTCAAGACCAAATGCGCGGCGAGCGCTTGGTTTAATCAACGATTTTTGATGGCTTGGCGAACCCGCCAGCCCAGCAAGCTGCCCAAAATCAACGCATAAACCGCCACTTCAGCGAAGTCGTTTTTGCCCGCTCGCATCCAGAAAAAATGCAAGATGGCCAGCACAGCCACCGCATAGACCAAGCGGTGCAGCAGTTGCCAGCGCTTGACACCCATGTAACGGATCGCCGCATTGAAAGACGTAGCCGCCATAGGCAGCATGCAGACCAAGCCAGAAAAACCCAGCCAAATAAACGGGCGCTTAAGAATATCGAGCCAAATGTCGTTTAAATTGAGGCCTTGGTCAAACCAAGCGTAGCAAAGCATATGCAAACAAGCGTAAACAAAGGTGCCCACACCCAAGGTGCGCCTAAAGCGTTGCAAGGCCGGCGTGGCTGTGAGCACGCGCAAAGGCGTGATGGCCAGCACCACGCACAGTGCGCGCAAAGTCCAGTCGCCGGTGCTGCGGGTTAAGGCCTCGGCGGGGTTGGCTCCCAAGAGATCATTGAAAGCGGCATAAACCAACCAGACTGCGGGCAGCGCCAGCAGCAGCACAACAACAGGCTTGGCCCAAGGCGACAAAAAAAGTGCGCGCCAGTTCATGCCAAGCCATGCTTGCATTAAAAATTCTTGCTTAAGTCCATGCCGCTGTACAGGGCAGCTACCTGCGATTCATAGCCATTGAACATCAAGGTTTTGCGCTTTTTATTGAACAAGCCATCCTCGCCTATGCGCCGCTCGGTGGCCTGACTCCAGCGCGGGTGGTCCACATTGGGGTTCACATTGGAATAAAAACCATACTCCTGCGCTGCCGCTTTGTTCCAAGCGGTGGCCGGTTGTTTGTCTGTGAATCTGATCTTGACCAAGCTTTTCGCATTCTTGAAACCGTATTTCCAAGGCACCACCAAGCGCAGCGGTGCGCCATTTTGGTTGGGCAAAATTTCGCCATACATGCCAAAAGTGAGTAAGGTCAAAGAATGCATGGCCTCGTCCATGCGCAGGCCTTCTACATAAGGCCATTCCAATACGCGTGAGCCTACATAAGGCATGGTCTTGGGGTCAGCCAAGGTGACAAACTCAACAAACTTGGCGCTGCCCAAAGGATCGGCGTGTTTGATGAGCGTGGACAAAGAAAAACCAATCCAAGGTATCACCATCGACCAACCCTCCACGCAACGCATGCGGTAGATGCGCTCTTCCATGGCACCCAACTTCATCACCTCTTCCAGTCCCAAGCGCAGGGGTTTTTTCACCAAGCCTTCTATCTCCAGCGTCCACGGCTTGGTCTTGAGCGTATGCGCATTGCGCATGGGGTCGGCTTTGTCGGTACCAAACTCGTAGAAATTGTTGTAGGTGCTGGCATAGGTATAAGCCGTGAGCACATCAGTGGCGGTCGCGCCATCTATACCGGTGTTTTTTGCAGCCAAGGCAGGCAATTTACCAGGGGCGACTACGCTTGGACGCGCAAAGGCTTGGCCAACCCCAGCGAGCAGACCCAAGGCCATACTTTGCTGTATCAACTGGCGGCGATTGAGATAGGCAGACTGCGCGGTGATGTCGCTGGGCAAGTCGCTGTTGGCCACATAGTGCGCGCTACGAATCAACATAAGCCTTTTCTCCAAGTAGAAAAGGCTGACATGATGTCAGCCTTAGAGCAGATGAATCAAAAATAAAGCTTAGTTTAAACCGGCAATGTAGTCTGACAAGGCTTTGATTTCCTTGTCATTCAATTTGGCTGCCACTTGGCCCATTTGCAAGCTGTTGAGGCGAATGCCGTCACGGAACTGGGTGAGCTGCGACACGGTGTACTCGGCGTGCTGGCCGGAGAGTCGTGGGTACTGCGAAGGAATACCCGCGCCGTTGGGGCTGTGGCAACCCGCGCAAGCAGGAATTTGTCTGTCAGCAATGCCGCCACGGTAGATTTTCTCGCCCAAGGTGGCGAGATCTTTGTCTTTGGCGAAACCTGGCTTGGCGCTATTGCTGGCCACAAAGGCGGCAATATTGCGCATATCGTCTTCGCTCAAAGCTGCTGAAAAGCCCATCATGATGGCGTTGGCGCGCTTGCCTGACTTGTATTCGGTCAACTGCTTGACGATGTACTCGGGATGTTGTTGGGCGAGTTTAGGGAAGGTGGGTACAACAGAATTGCCATCAGCACCATGGCAAGAGGTGCAGACCGCAGCATACAAAGCACCGCCCTTGGCGGGATCGGCTTTGGCAGGCGCCACGGGTTTGTCGTTGGCAAGAGAGAGGCTGAATGCAGCCAGTGTGCCTAGAGTTATAAGTAAGCGTGCAAAAAAAGTCATGGCATTGGAGGGTTATCAAATCTTCTACTGATTCTACAATGCAGCCCTGTTCGCCTCTTTGGGCGTTCTGGAAGAAACCCTTTGGCCTCAAGCTCACCCCCGCTGGACGACGTGCAAGCGCAGCGCATCAAACAGGCCGTAGGCTGGTTGCATACCGCCCGCTTTTTGACCACCGCCGCACAGTTGCACCACTTGCCCGCTTACGAGCAGCCTGAAATCGCCTTTGTCGGTCGCTCCAACGCCGGCAAATCCACTTGCATCAATGTTTTGACGCAGCAACGACAACTGGCCTATGCCTCTAAAACCCCAGGACGCACCCAGCACATCAACTTGTTTGCGCTGGGTCGGCAGAACCTTACCGACGCCGTGCTGGCCGATTTACCGGGCTACGGCTATGCGGCTGTGCCCAAGGCAGACAAGGTGCGCTGGCAGCGGGTGATGGCCAATTACCTGATGACAAGGGACAACCTCAAGGGCGTGGTGTTGCTGTGCGACCCACGCTTGGGTTTGACCGAACTTGATGAAATTTTGCTTGAAGTGATTCGCCCCAAGGTGGAGGCCGGCCTGCAGTTTTTGATGCTTCTCACCAAGGCTGACAAACTCAACCGCAGCGATGCGCAAAAGGCCTTGTCGATTGCCAAACTGCAATCGGGCGGAGGCCAAGCGCATTTGTTTTCTTCCTTGAAAAAACAAGGCGTCGAAGAGGTCAGCATGCAACTCTTTGATTGGACCCACCCCGCCACCGCCCTCGTCGAATGAAAAAGCAGTCTGTCACCTTGGCACATGGCGTGACCCTAGAGTGCCGCATGGCAGGTCTTGAAGGTCGCCCTTTGATGTTTTTTTTGCACGGCTTTCCTGAAGCGGCATTTGTCTGGGATGAAATGCTTGCGCATTTTTCAGCGCCTGAGCATGGCGGCTATTGGTGTGTGGCCCCCAATCTGCGCGGTTATGCCGGATCGAGTTCGCCCGCCGAGGTGTCTGCTTATAGGGCTAAATATTTGGTAGAAGATTTGGTGGCCTTGAAAGAAACCCTTTCGCCTCAAACTCCCTTGGCCTGTTTGGTGGCTCACGACTGGGGCGGCGCGGTGGCTTGGAACATGGCCAACCAGCATCCTCAGTTGATGCGTCAACTGGCCATCATCAACTCGCCGCATCCAGGTACTTTTTTGCGCGAATTACAAGCCAGCCCTGAGCAACAAGCGGCCAGCGCTTATATGAATTTTCTGATTCGACCCGATGCAGAAGTCTTGTTGGCCCAAGACGATTACCGCCGCCTATGGGCTTTTTTCACCAACATGGGTGCGGTCGATGGCCCCTATGCCTGGCTGACAGAAGAACTCAAAGCGCAATACCGCGAGGTCTGGTCGCAAGGTTTGACCGGCGCGCTCAATTACTACCGCGCCTCGCCCCTGCGCCCACCGCGAGCGGAGGATGCCGCCGCTGCCGCAATTACCTTGCCCGCTTCGATGTTAGAGATTTTGGTACCCACTTTGGTGCTGTGGGGGATGCAAGACATCGCCTTGCCGCCTGGCTTGATCGACGGCCTAGAGAACTACATTCCTGACTTAAATTTGGAGCGCATCGCTGACGCCAGCCACTGGCTGGTGCATGAACAACCGGACTTGGTCGCCAAACATTTGTCAGCGTTTTTAAAACCGCATTAATCGGTGCCTGCGGGATAGAGCGAGGCTTCACCCTCAGGGCGCGACTTGAACCGCTTATGCACCCAGTAGTACTGTTCAGGCATGGCGTCTATCCAGCTTTGCAAGCGCAGGTTCATCAACGCGGTGTCTGCCGCTACATCGTCGCTGGGGTAGTTTTGCCAAGCGGCATGCACCTGAACCTCGTAGCCCTTGGGCGTCAAGCGGGTGGTCACCGGCACCACCGGCACTCCCCCCAAGCGCGCCAGGCGCGGCAGCGATGTCACGGTGGCCGCGGGCACACCATAAAACGGCACAAAAATAGATTCGTCTGAACGAAAATTCATGTCGGGCAACAGGTAGAGCAATTCACCTTGACGCAAAGCGCTGACGATGGCCTTGAAGCCGTCCTCGCGGCGAAACAACCGCAGCTGCCCAAACCGCTGCCGCCCCTCTAGCACCCACTGGTCAATCGCTTCAGAACGTTGCGGGGTGTAGAGGGTGGTGAAGCGGCGCTGCATCAGCAAACACAGCGCGGTCCAACCGGCATCCAAGCCCACGAAATGTGGCGCAAACAAAACCGCGCCATCAACCTTCCGTAAATCTTGCACCTGTCCTACCAAGTGCAAGCGACTGGCAACCATGGCAGGACTGCCATGCCACAGCCACGAGCGGTCTAACCAGGCTTGGGCAAATAAAACCATATGCAAGCGTCCCAGTTGGCGATGCTCTGGCGCAGAGAGCTTGGGAAAGCACAGGGCTAAATTGGTTGATACCACTTTGCGACGCTTGGCGGCCAGGCCCCACAAGGCCCAGCCCAAGCAGCTGCCCAGCCATCGCAACAGCGGCAACGGCAAGAAGCGCAAAAAATGCATGGTGAGGCGGCCCAGCAAACCCATCACCTAGTCGCCTGCCCGTGGTTGTTTGTCACGCGCATAGCCCCACAGGTACTGATCGGGGCGCGACAAGACCATGCGCTCTATGGCTTGGTTCATCAGCAAGGCGGCTTGTTTGGGCGTGGTCTGGGGCTGGTTCAAGGCTTGCAAACAAGGCGGCAACACATGGAAGGTGAATTGTCCGCCGGCATGGCGCTCACACCAAGCCAGCAACACCACCGCACCGGTTTGCTGAGCGAGTTTGGGCAGCAAATTCATGGTGTAGACCGGCCTGCCAAAAAAAGGCGCCCATAGGCCCTGTCCCTCGGGGGGCACTTGATCGGGCAAGATGGCGGTAAAGCCCCCCGCACGCAAATGCTTGACCAAGGCGCGCACCCCGCGCAAAGAAGCACTGGCTGTTTTGAAATAGGTACGCTGGCGTGACAACCCCACCACCTCTTGCAGCCAAAGCTTGCGCGGTGGTCGGTACAAGGCCAACAAATCGCCATGCTGGGGGCCGAGTTTTTCGGCCAAGGCTTGGCCGCCCATTTCCCAGCAACCCAAATGGGGGGACAACAAAATCACACCACGCCCGGCTTGCATGGCCGACTCGAAATACGACAAGCCTGTCCACTGCACCCGAGACAAGACCGATTGGCCTGGCGCACGCGCCCACACCCAAGGCAACTCGGCCAGCATCATGCCGGTGGCAGGAATAGCGCCTTTGACTTGCCCCCAAGTCAACCCAGCAGCCTGCACTTGGCGGTGAAATTGACTGCGGTAAGAGGAAGAAAGTGCCCACACCAACCAACCCAAGCCAGCACCCATTGCCTGCATCCACGTCAAGGGCAGCAAAGCCAGTAAGCGAAACAAGCGGGTCATGAAGGTAGCAATTGCAGTTGGCAAATCAGGCCCAAGAAGGGGCGTGTCGTCATTGTTTAGAATCCGTATTGTCGCTGAGTTAATGAAGCAACTTGCAGGGCGACACACCCGAGAGGGTCGGCTGGCGTCCAGCCTTCTGCTAAAGCGTTCGCCGGACTCATTTGGAATGGCAACGCATCAACCACCCAAAGGAGCATATGTATGGCGAACGATTATCTTTTTACCTCTGAATCCGTCTCTGAGGGCCACCCCGATAAAGTGGCTGATCAAATTTCTGACGCGATTTTGGATGCCATCTTTAAACAAGACCCACGCAGCCGCGTAGCAGCCGAGACGCTGACCAACACCGGTCTGGTGGTGTTAGCCGGTGAGATCACCACCAACGCGCATGTGGACTACATACAAGTCGCTCGCGACACCATCAAGCGCATTGGCTACGACA
>JABMMR010000014.1 GCA_013205525.1 Burkholderiales bacterium
CCTGCGCCGCGTTTGATGAAGTCTTGAATTTCGTTGGCGATGTGAGGAATGACTTGAACGGTGATACCTAAATAATCGCCGCGGCGTTCTTTTTCGAGCACGCTTTTATAGATTTGACCCGTGGTGAAATTGTTGGTGCGCCGCATACGCGTGGTGATAAAGCGTTCGTAGTGACCCAAATCCAGATCGGTTTCCGCACCATCTTCGGTGACAAAAACTTCACCGTGCTCAAAGGGCGACATCGTGCCGGGATCGACATTGATGTAGGGATCGAGCTTGATTAGAGTGACTTTGAGGCCTCGCGATTCAAGAATCGCAGCGAGGGAGGCTGAGGCGATTCCCTTGCCCAGGGAAGACACCACACCGCCGGTGACGAAAACAAATTTGGTCATGTCGCGAGGGGAGAGCCTGGTCTCCCTAGAGGTGGTAATGCGAAATTATAGGCGCTCTGCTACATTGCCCCCCATGAGGGATCTGTTCAACAAACATATCGTGCTGGGATTGAGCGGGGGAATTGCTTGCTATAAAGCCGCAGAGTTGTGCCGCGCTTTGGTCAAACAAGGCGCGACAGTGCAGGTGGTCATGACCGAGGCGGCCGCCCAATTTGTCACCCCTGTGACCATGCAAGCCTTGTCCAACCAACCGGTTTATGTGTCGCAATGGGATCCACGTGAGCCCAACAACATGGCGCACATCAATCTCACGCGCAATGCACACGCCATTTTGGTTGCCCCTGCCAGCGCTGACTTCATGGCCAAACTCTTGCACGGACGCGCCGACGACCTGCTCAGCTTAATGTGCTTGGCCAGGCCACAAGACGCGGTGCCCTTGCTGCTCGCGCCTGCGATGAACAAGGAAATGTGGGCGCATCCTGCGACGCAACGCAATATGGCTCAACTGCGCCAAGACGGAGCTATCGTCTTAGGCGTGGGCCAAGGCGATCAGGCTTGTGGCGAGGTGGGAGACGGGCGCATGCTCGAACCCGATGAATTGCTGTATGAATTAACAGCCCTGTTTCAGCCCAAGGTTTTGCAAGGTAAAAAAATTCTCATCAGTGCCGGCCCCACTTATGAGGCGATGGATCCGGTGCGGGGCATCACCAATTTGTCTAGCGGGAAAATGGGCTTTGCCTTAGCGCGGGCCGCCCAAGAAGCCGGCGCAAGTGTGCAACTGGTGGCTGGCCCCGTCAGCCTGCCCACGCCTTATGGCGTGGCGCGTACCGATGTGCGTTCGGCGCTGGAAATGCATGCAGCGGTGATGGCACAAGTCGAGCGCGCAGACATTTTTATCGCGACGGCCGCAGTGGCCGACTGGCGTCCTGCGCAGGTTGCAGCTGAAAAGATCAAAAAAGGCAGTGAAGGATTACCAAGCTTTGAGTGGGTAGAGAACCCAGATATCTTGGCCGATGTGGCTGCCCACCCGCGTTCCCAAGTGGGGGATCTGTACTGCGTGGGCTTTGCAGCAGAAACCCAGTACTTACAAGCCCAAGCGCAAGCCAAACGTGAGCGCAAAGGCGTGCCATTGATGATCGGTAATTTAGGCCCAGCCACTTTTGGTCAAGATGACAACGCGTTGTTGGTCATCGATGAGCAAGGGGCAAAAGAGTTGCCCAGAGCTGCAAAGTTAATCTTGGCGCGACAGTTGGTCGCTGACATTGCCCTGCGTATCAGTACAAAGACAAAAGGGCAGGTATGAAATTGGATGTGAAAGTGATGGACCAGCGCTTGCGCGAGATGCTGCCCAGCTACGCCACCCCCGGCAGTGCAGGCTTGGATTTACGCGCATGCCTAGACCAAGCGCTGACCTTGCAAGCCAATGCGTGGCAATTGCTGCCCACCGGCATGGCGATCCACTTAAAAGACCCCAACTACGCGGCGCTCATCTTGCCTAGGTCCGGTTTAGGGCACAAACACGGCATTGTTTTGGGTAATTTGGTGGGTCTGATTGACAGCGATTACCAAGGCCAACTCATGGTCAGCGCATGGAACCGCAGCGACGTGGCTTTCACCATCGAACCCATGGAACGCATTGCGCAACTGGTCATCGTGCCCGTGGTCCAAGCCCAATTCAATCTGGTCGATGACTTTGATGTCGCTACCGAAAGAGGCGCAGGTGGCTATGGCTCCACAGGCAAGCGCTGAAGTTTTTCAGTGCAAGGTATCGTTGCCAGGCAGAGTAGGTAAGGCAAAAAAACCTGAGCCGCAGGTGCCGTGGGTTTTCTCTGCTTGGGTGGGCGCTCTGACTCCCGTGATGGTGAGGGAAATTCGCAAAGCCATGCCCGACAAAGGATGGTTGCCATCCATGACGATATGTTCTGGGTAAATATCTGTCACGGTATAGATGACATCTTTGGGTACGTCAGGACTGCAGGCCGGGGGCAGGGCATGGCCCTCTATGGTCATACCTTCTTCGAGTTCAGCAGGAAACAAGTGGCGAGGCTCTAAAAAAATCAACTCTTCGTTGAAGTCACCAAAAGCTTCCTCGGGTTCTAAATGCAAATCCAGTTGATCGCCGACTTGGTGTTCTTGCAAAGCCAATTGGATTTTGTCGAGTAAATCATGCCCCCCAAGGTAAAACTCCACGGGGTCGTCGAGTTCATCCAAAATTTGGCCTTGGGCATCTTTAAGCACCCAGGTCAGGGCAACAACGCAGTCTGGTGTTATGTTCATGGGGCAGAATTGTCGCAGTTTGGAGAAACGTCTTGAAAAAGTCATTGCCACACCCTTTATTGGGCACCTTAAGCGCAGACACTTTCATGCGCCGTTATTGGCAAAAAAAACCATTGCTGATTCGTCAAGCCGTGGCGGGCATCCAACCCATGTTGACTCGGCAACAGTTGTTTGCTTTGGCTGAATCTGAGGATGTAGAGTCGCGTTTGGTCATTCAAGACAGCACAAGTGGCCACTGGCGTATGCGCGCAGGA
>JABMMR010000164.1 GCA_013205525.1 Burkholderiales bacterium
CAACTATGTGCTGATGAGCTATGGCGATGGCGCGGTCATGGGTGTGCCCGCGCATGATGAGCGTGATTTTGCTTTTGCCCTTAAATACCAGTTGCCCATCAAGCAAGTGGTGTCTGTCAAAGGCCAAAGCTTTAACGACAATGCTTGGCAAGACTGGTACGCCACCAAAGACGGTGTTTGCGTCAACTCCGGCAAGCTCGACGGACTGAATTTCAAGCCAGCCGTCACCCAAGTGGCCGAACTTCTCATAGCCAAAGGCTTGGGCGAAAAAAAAACCACGTGGCGTTTGCGCGACTGGGGCGTGAGCCGCCAGCGTTATTGGGGCACGCCTATTCCCATCATCCATTGCGATGCGCATGGCGCTGTGCCGGTGCCTGAAAAAGATTTGCCGGTTGTATTGCCGCAAGACTGCATTCCTGACGGCTCGGGAAATCCGCTGCACAAGCATGAAGGTTTTCATAAAGGTGTGGTTTGTCCCACTTGTGGCAAAGCCGCGAGGCGCGAGACCGACACCATGGACACGTTTGTAGATTCGTCGTGGTACTTCATGCGTTACTGCGACCCCAGCAATACCCAAGCCATGGTGGGCGAAGGTACGCAGTACTGGATGCGCGACGCGCAACACGCCACGGGTGGCAGCGGCATGGACCAGTACATCGGTGGTGTTGAGCACGCCATTTTGCATTTGCTGTACGCGCGTTTTTGGACCAAGGTGATGCGCGACCTGGGTTTGGTGAAGGTGGATGAGCCTTTCACCAAACTGCTTACCCAAGGCATGGTGCTCAACCATATTTACTCACGCAAGGGCGACAAGGGCGGCATCGAATATTTTTGGCCCCACGAGGTGCAAGACCAATATGATGCCAGTGGCAAGGTGATGGGCGCAGTGCTCAAAGTCGTCAAAGGTGATTTGCCTGCGGGCACGCCCATCGTCTATGAAGGCGTGGGCACCATGAGCAAGAGCAAAAACAATGGCGTCGATCCGCAAGACCTGATCGAGCGCTATGGCGCTGACACTGCGCGCTTGTACACCATGTTCACCGCGCCGCCCGAAGCGACACTCGAGTGGAACGACGCAGGCGTGGAGGGAAGCTTTCGCTTTTTGCGTCGGGTTTGGGGCTTCGCCGTCAAGCATGAAGTCACCATCAAGTCGGCAGTTCAGAGCCCTGTGAGCGCTCTCACACTCCGCAAAGAGGCCACCGACCTGCGCCGCGACATGCATTTGGTGCTCAAGCAAGTCAGCTACGACTACGAACGCATGCAATACAACACCGTGGTGTCGGGTTGTATGAAACTGCTGAATGCCTTGGAAGACTTCAAAACCAATGGCAGCCCAGGCGATCAGGCGGTGTTGTGCGAAGGCGCGTCGGTTTTGCTGCGCACGCTGTATCCCGCGTGCCCGCACATCAGCGCCTATTTGTGGACCGAGTTGGGTTTCGCCGTGCGCGACGGCGATGTGTTGGACACAGCATGGCCCGAGGTGGATGAAGCGGCCTTGCTGCGCGACCAAATTGAACTTATGCTGCAAGTCAACGGCAAATTGCGCGGCGCGATTTCAGTACCCGCCAACGCCAGCAAAGAAGACATAGAGCAAGCCGCTTTGTCCAGCGAGGCGTTCCTTAAACAGGCCCAAGGCGCGGCGCACCAAAAAGTGATTGTGGTGCCAGGTCGTTTGGTCAACATAGTGATGGCTGCATGATGCAACGACGCGTTTTTACTTCTGGTGCGGTCTTATCAGGTTTGAGCGCTTGTGGGTTTCAGCTGCGCAAAGCGCCCGATTACCCGTTTCGCACGCTCTACAGCGGCCTGCCTGAAGCCTCGGTATTTGGCCAAGAACTCAAGCGCAATATCTCTGGCTCTGGCCGGGTAGAGGTCATCAGCGACCCCAAGCAAGTCGAGCGTGCCGATGTGATTTTCGATTTATTGCTTGAATTACCCGAGAAAGTCGTTCTCAGCCGCACCTCGGCCGGCGCGGTGCGTGAGTTTCAACTGCGCTTTCGAATTCTCTTCAAGCTGCGCGCGCGGGACGGCATCGAGCTGATTCCCGATACCGAGTTGGTGCAAGAGCGCGACATCAGTTTTAACGAAAATTCGGCCTTGTCAAAAGAAACCGAAGAAGGTTTGCTTTACCGCGATATGCGTTCCGACTTGGTGCAGCAGGTGTTACGTCGACTGGCCGTGGTGCGCATGCCCTAGGCCTTGTATGCAACTCACCACGGCGCGTCTGATCGAACAATTGTCGCAAGACCTGCGTCAGCTCTATACCTTGCATGGCGATGAAGCCTTGTTGTTGCAAGAGGCGGCTGATGCGATTCGGGCCAGCGCAAGGGCGCAAGGATTCTTAGAGCGTCATGTATTTACTGTGGCGGGCGCGCATTTCGATTGGAGTGAGGTCGAGTCTGCCTGCGCTGCCATGAGTTTGTTTGCCGACAAACAGCTCATCGATATCCGCATACCCTCGGGCAAGCCCGGCAAAGACGGCAGCGAAGCCTTGCAACGCATTGCCCAGACCTGCGTGGGCAACGATGGCGTGTTGGTCTTGGTGTCATTGCCCCGTTTAGACAAAGCCGCCAAATCGTCGGGCTGGTTCACCGCTTTAGATACAAACGGTATCAGCTTGCCGATCGATCCGGTTGAGCGTGCCGCCTTGCCGGCCTGGATTGCGCAGCGCTTGGCCTTGCAGCAGCAACGGGTGCTGGCGGGCGAAGAGGGTCAGCGCAGTTTGCAGTTTTTCGCTGACAGGGTAGAGGGTAATTTGCTGGCCGCCCATCAAGAAATTCAAAAGCTTGCCTTGCTTTACCCAACGCAGGAGTTGAGTTTTGAGCAAATTGAAAACGCGGTGTTGAATGTGGCCCGCTTCAATGTGTTCAAGCTGAGCGAAACCGTGCTGGCCGGCCAACACCAAAGGGTGCAGCGCATGCTGGACGGCTTGCGGGCTGAAGGAACATCTGAGGTCTTGGTGCATTTCGCGCTGGCCGAAGATATTCGCGCGCTCAAACGTGTCAAGGATGCGGTGGCCAGCGGTCGGCCACTCCCCCAGGTGCTGCGTGAGCAACGCATTTGGGGTCCCAAAGAGCGTCTGTTCGAGCGGGTCTTGCCTAAACTGTCATCCGCCATGCTGGACCGCTTGTTGCTAGCCGCGCACCAAGTCGATGGGGTGGTCAAAGGTTTGCGGTTTGCCCAGTGGCCCAGCGACAGCTGGCAAGCCTTAGGCCGCTTGGCTTTGATGCTGAGCCGGGCCTGTCAGCCCGCGTGAGTCGCGACTCTGCCAAAATCAGGCCATGAATGCGCGTTCCATCCCCGAACTGATGCAGGCCTTGGGCCAGCAGGCCAAAGTGGCCAGCGCTGCCATGGCCAAGGCCAGCGCCGCCCATAAAAGCACGGCTCTAAGGCATCTGGCCGCACGGCTGAGGCAAGACGCCGCCGCCCTGCTCAAAGCCAACCAACAAGACTTGGAGCGCGCCCAAGCCACGGGTTTAGACGGGCCCATGCTTGACCGCTTGAAACTCAGCCCCGCGATTTTGGAGACCTGCGCGCTGGGTTGCGAACAACTCGCCGCCATGCCCGACATCATTGGCAGCATCACCGGCATGACGCAGCAACCCAGCGGTATTCGGGTGGGACAAATGCGTGTGCCCCTTGGCGTGTTTGGCATGATTTACGAGAGCCGCCCCAACGTCACCATCGAGGCCGCGTCACTCGCCATCAAGAGCGGCAACGCCTGCATCTTGCGCGGCGGCTCGGAAGCGATTGAGTCCAACAAAGCCTTGGCCGCACGGGTGCAACAAGCCTTGGCCGAGGCGGGTTTGCCGAGTGATGCGGTGCAACTTGTGCCCACCACCGACCGCGCGGCCGTGGGTGAACTCATCACCATGCCCCAGTATGTGGATGTGGTCATCCCGCGCGGCGGCAAGGGCTTGATAGAGCGCATCAGCCGTGACGCCAAGGTGCCGGTCATCAAACACTTGGACGGCAACTGTCACACCTATGTGGACGACCCTTGTGATCTGGACATGGCGCTTGCTGTGGTGGACAACGCCAAAACCCAAAAATACAGCCCGTGCAATGCCACCGAAGGCCTGCTGGTGGCGCGTGGCGTGGCAGCAGAGTTTTTGCCTCGCATCGGTGCGGTGTTTGCCCACAAAGGCGTGGAAATGCGTTGCTGCCCCGAGGCCAAAGCCTTGCTGGCAGGCGTGGCTGGCGCGGTGCTGACCGACGCCTGCGAGCAAGATTGGTTCGACGAGTATTTGGCGGCCATCATCAGCATCAAGGTGGTGGGCGGCGTGGACGAAGCGATTACCCATATCAACCACTACAGCAGCCACCACACCGACGCCATCCTGACCCTGAATCATGTCAACAGCCAACGCTTTTTGCGCGAGGTGGATTCAGCCAGCGTGATGGTTAACGCCAGCACCCGTTTTGCCGATGGTTTTGAGTTTGGCTTGGGCGCAGAAATTGGTATCTCTACCGACAAGTTCCATGCGCGTGGGCCGGTGGGCATTGAGGGTCTTACCTCTTTGAAATATGTAGTATTGGGGGCGGGGGAAGTGCGGGGTTGAAGCTGTCAGAATCACCCCCATATTTAAACCTTACTCTTACCCAACGACTCCATGGTTCCTCACCTCATCACTGCGCTCACTGGCCCTATCAACGAGCTCGAGCAGCGCATCCTCGACTCCATGCCGGCCATCGAGCGCTGGTTTCGCATGGAGTGGATGGAGCACACACCGCCTTTTTACAGTTCGGTAGACATCCGCAACGCGGGTTTCAAGCTCGCCCCTGTGGACACCAACCTCTACCCCGGTGGCTGGAATAACCTCACCAATGAAATGCTCCCACTGGCGGTGCAAGCGGCCATGGTGGCCATCGAAAAAATTTGCCCTGAAGCGCGCAACCTGTTGCTGATTCCCGAGAACCACACCCGCAACACTTTTTACCTAAGCAATGTGGCACAGTTGGCGCGCATCTTCAATATGGCGGGGCTGAATGTGCGCGTTGGCTCTATCAACCCCGAAATCAAAGAAGACACTGCCATTGACTTGCCCAACGGCGAAACTGTCAAACTCGAGCCAGTCATTCGCAACAAAACCCGCTTGGGGCTGAAAGACTTCGACCCCTGCACGATTTTGCTCAACAACGACCTGAGTGCAGGCATCCCCGGTATCTTGGAAGACCTGCACGAGCAGTATTTGTTGCCGCCCTTGCATGCGGGCTGGAGTGTGCGCCGAAAAAGCCAGCATTTCGCCTACTATGAGGAAGTGGCCAAGCGCTTCAGCAAATTGCTGGGCATAGACCCTTGGCTGATCAACCCCATGTTCACCCAATGCGGTGAGGTGAACTTTGTAGAAGGTACCGGCATGGAATGCCTGACCACCAATGTGGACATGATGCTCACGAAAATTAGGCGCAAATACAAAGAATTTGGCATCCATGAAAAGCCGTTTGTCATTGTCAAGGCCGACAACGGCACTTACGGCATGGGCATCATGACGGTGCGCAGCGTCGCCGATTTGGAAGTGCTGAACCGCAAAACCCGCAACAAAATGAGCGTGGTCAAAGACGGCCAAGAGGTCAACCAAGTCATCATCCAAGAGGGTGTGCTGACCAACGAGCACATCAACGAAGCCGTGGCCGAGCCGGTGGTCTACATGATGGACCGCTATGTGGTGGGTGGCTTTTACCGCGTGCATGCGGATCGCGGGGTAGACGAAAACCTGAACGCCCCAGGCTCCAGTTTTGTGCCTTTGGCTTTTGAGCAAAGCGCGCATACGCCCCAGCCTGGCATGAAGCCAGGCGTGAGTTTGCCCAACCGTTTCTATATGTACGGTGTGATTGCCCGCCTAGCCATGTTGGCTGCAAGCTACGAAATGGAGCAAACCGACCCCAATGCCGAGGTCTACGAATAACAAAGCATGCCTATGCTGCACTGCAAAATAGGTAAACTCTGCGCAATTAAATAATGGGTGGAGAGGCGATCAGCCGATTCATAGGCTGATGAGCACTGCCAACGCAGATTCAAATAAATCTTCTCTTGCTGGTTTAACCTTAGGTGCGATTGGGGTTGTTTACGGGGACATAGGAACCAGTGTTCTTTACTCCATCAAAGAAGTGTTTGGCTCTGGCCATGTGGCGTTCACGCCCGACAATGTGATGGGAATCTTGTCCATTTTCTTCTGGACGCTGACTTTTATTGTTTCGCTTAAATATGTCATGTTGGTACTGCGCGCAGACAACAATGGCGAGGGTGGTTTGGTGGCCATGTTGGCGTTGGCCTCATCTTCCGTGCGCGACAAGCCACGACTGCGTAATATTTTGTTGGTGGTGGGTATTTTTGGCACCTGCTTGTTTTATGGCGACGGCGTCATCACACCGGCTATTTCAGTTTTGTCGGCGGTAGAGGGTTTGGAGGTCATCTCACCCGACTTCAAGGGCTATGTGATCCCGCTCACCCTGATTATTTTGTTGGCATTGTTTTTGGTACAAAAGCGTGGCACAGCGGGTATTGGCAAGTTTTTTGGCCCCATCACCACGGTTTGGTTTATTGCTATTGCAGCTTTGGGCATTTACCACATCGCCAACAACCCCCATATTTTGTGGGCCATCAATCCTTATTACGCGGTGAAGTTCATGTGGGAGCAACCTGGCACCACCTTCTTGATTTTGGGCGCAGTGGTTTTGTGCGTCACTGGCGGTGAAGCCTTGTATGCCGACATGGGGCATTTCGGCAAAAAGCCTATTCGTTTGGCTTGGTTTGGCTTGGTCATGCCTTGTTTGACCCTGAACTATTTTGGCCAAGGCGCTTTGCTGCTGAACGAACCCGAGGCAGTGAAAAACCCCTTCTACAACATGGCGCCCGATTGGGCCTTGATTCCTTTGGTGATCTTGGCCACCGCCGCCACCGTGATTGCCTCGCAAGCGCTGATCACAGGTGCTTTCAGCGTCACCAAGCAAGTCATTCAGCTGGGGTTTTTGCCGCGCCTGCAAATCCAACACACCAGTGAGAAAGACACCGGACAGATTTATATGCCTTTTGTGAATTGGGGTTTGTTTGTGTTCATTGTGTTGGCCGTGGTGATGTTCAAGAGCTCCAGCAACTTGGCGGCGGCTTACGGTATCGCGGTGTGTACCGATATGCTGATCACGACAATTTTGACGTTTTTCGTGATTCGCTACGCATGGAAGTACCCGCTGTGGCTGTGCATCAGCGCCACTTCTGTGTTCTTGGTGGTTGACTTGGCGTTTTGGGGCTCAAACATGCTTAAACTTGCCCACGGGGGCTGGTTCCCTTTGTTCCTCGGCGGCATGATTTTGATATTGATGCTCACCTGGCGTGACGGTCGTGCTTTGTTGCACCACAAGACCCGCGACGAGGCCATAGACTTGTTATCGTTTTTGGATGCCTTGTTCATTGCGCCACCTACCCGTGTGGAGGGAACCGCGGTGTTTCTCACCGCGGAAGACGGCATCGTGCCCAACGCCTTGTTGCACAACTTAAAACACAACAAGGTGCTGCATGCGCAAAACCTGTTTGTGTCGGTGCGCAGCCATGAAGTGCCTTGGATTGCCAACGACAATCGCATTGAGTTCATAGATTTGGGCCACCAGTGTTGGCAGGTCATGATCCACTATGGCTTCAAAGACGACCCCGATGTGCCTGGCGCCCTGTCTTTGCTGAAAGGCCAAGTGGGTGAAATCCACCCCATGAGCACCAGCTATTTCCTCTCACGCGACAGCATCGTGCCCACCGTGGGTGGTGGCATGGCGCAGTGGCGGGAAAAGCTGTTTGCCCAGATGTACCTCAACGCCAGTGCGGCGGCAGACTTCCTTAACCTGCCTAGCAATTCGGTGATTGAAATGGGCAGCAAGATAGAAATTTAATCGCCGGGCGGGCGCATCTGGCCCGCCTGTGCTGGTAACCTAGGGCGTATGAACTTTTTGTTTATCACCGACCCACTGGGCGGCTTTAATCTTGATAAAGACAGCAGCTTGGCCATGATGCGCGAAGCTCAAGTGCGAGGACATGTGGTGTGGGCCTGTGGCACGCCCGAGTTGCATTGGCAAAGTGGCCAGTCAGTGTGCGCCAGCATGCAGCGCCTGCGTTTGAAGGAGCACACCAAAGACTGGTATGTGGTGGAAGAAACCGTTCACCAAGCTTTAAGCCAAATGGACGCGGTGCTCATGCGCAAAGACCCGCCTTTTGACAGTGAATATTTTTATGCCACGCATTTGCTCAGCCAAGCCGAGCGTGAAGGCGCCAAGGTTTTCAACCAGCCCAGTGCGCTGCGCGAGCACCCCGAAAAACTGGCGCTGATGGAGTTTGCTCAGTGGACAACGCCCACCTTGGTCTCGCGCTCGTCCGAGGCGATACGCGCTTTTCATGCCCAGCACCAAGACATCATCTTGAAGCCTTTGGATGGCATGGGCGGCATGGGTATTTTTCGGGTGCGCGCAGATGGTATGAATTTGGGCAGCATCATCGAAACCTTGAACCAAGATGGCGCCACCAGCGTCATGGTGCAAAAATTTGTGCCTGCGATTGCCCAAGGCGATAAGCGGGTGTTGGTGATTGGCGGCAAGCCCGTGCCCTATGCTTTGGCGCGTATTCCCCAAGGTAATGAGGTGCGCGGCAATTTGGCAGTAGGCGGCAAAGGCGTGGCGCAAGAATTAAGCCCGCGTGACCAAGAAATTGCACAGGTCTTGGGGCCGGTGTTGGCCGAGCGCGGCTTGCTGCTGGTGGGCTTGGACATCATTGGCGACTGCTTAACCGAAGTCAATGTCACCAGCCCCACCTGTTTTCGTGAAATCACCGATCAAACCGGCTTTGATGTGGCGGCCATGTTCATGAACGCCTTAGAGCAAGCCCTCAGCCATGCTGCTGTCGCCAGTGTGCATGCTGCGCCAACGCGATGAAATTGTTTCTTGATCAGCAACTGTTTGAGCCTTATGCCCATGTCGCGCTGTCTCGCATGGCTGCCATCAAACCTTTTGAATATGCCCAAACCCGCAACCACTTAAATGGCGCGGTGACTTTGCTGTCGCCCTATTTGACCCACGGGCTGCTCAATATTCCCCAAGTGGCGCAGCATTTGCACAAAGCCCATCGCATAGGCGTGCAGCATAAGTTTATGTTTGAGTTGGCGTGGCGAGAATATTTCCAGCATGTGCATGAAGCCTTGGGCGCCGATATCTTGCAGAATTTGCATGAAGGCGTGTTGCCCGATGACGCCTATGTGCAAACTTTGCCCGACGATGTGCGCCACGGTGCGACCGGTGTGCCGGTGGTCGATCAGGCGGTGCGCCAGCTGTATTTCACCGGCTATTTACACAACCACGCAAGACTGTGGCTGGCCAGCTACTTGGTGCATATACGCAAGGTGCATTGGCGTGTGGGAGCCGACTGGATGTACGGCCATTTGATCGATGGCGACTTGGCCAGCAACCACCTCAGCTGGCAGTGGGTGGCGGGCACGGGTAGCCATAAGCCTTATTTGTTCAACGCAGACAATGTCGCTGTGAATGCGCCCGAGTTGTGGCACAGCCCGCAGACCGTGATTGATAAAGACATGGAGATCATCGACATGATCGCCCACAGTCGCGCCACCTTTACACAATCGCCGTCTAAATACACACCTGTCGAAGAGCCCGGCTTGCATGCCCAGCCGACAGAGGGGGCGGGTTTGGTGGCCAGCGGCATGGCGGGGGATAAATTGGCCGGGCGCGATGTCTGGTGGATACACCCTTGGGCCATCACCGAACAACAACCCGCAGCTTTGCCCTCAGAGGCGATTCGCATCGCCGCTTGTTGGCAAGCTTGGACCGAGCAACGCCCTTGGAGCCAAGCGCGCTGGCGTTTTGTGGGCAAGGGCATGAACGAGGTGGCCTCGCATTGTTGGTTTGAGCCAGACCAGCGCTTGATCGCCCTGTTTGCTGCCGCCAAAAGCGTGCATGTCTGGGACCACGCCTGCTTGCCCCACTGGCCCGGTATCAACTGGGTGCGCCATGCGCCACAGCGGCTTTGGCCGCGCCAAGCCGAGCGCAGCCCCTCGTTTTCCCACTGGTGGGGCAAGGTGACGCGCTACAAGCTGTCTATTCCGCAGTTGCTTCGTCAGCAATAAGACGCTCGCTTAAGCCGACGCCTTCACCTTTAAACGCCAAGCGTGCAGCAACGGCTCGGTGTAACCGCTGGGCTGAGACTCGCCTTTGAACACCAAGTCCAGCGCGGCTTGGTAGGCCTTGGAAGTCGCAAAGTGGCCGTCCATCGCTTGGTACAAAGCGTCGTTGGTGTTTTGCTTGTCAACCACCGCGGCCATGCGCGCAAATGTGGCGCGCACCTGCGCCTCGTTCACCACGCCATGGTGCAACCAGTTGGCGATGTGTTGGCTGGAAATGCGCAAGGTGGCGCGGTCTTCCATCAGACCCACATTGTGAATATCGGGCACCTTAGAGCAGCCAACGCCTTGGTCGACCCAACGCACCACATAGCCCAAGATGCCTTGTATGTTGTTGTCCAGTTCTTGTTGGCGTTGGTCCTCACTCCAATCGGCTTTGGCCTGTACCGGAATGGTGAGCAAGTCGTGCAACAAGCTTTTATGTTGTTTGTCAGCGTCGACTTTCTCAAGCTGTTTTTGCACATTGCTCACCAGTACTTGGTGGTAATGCATAGCGTGCAGCGAGGCCGCAGTGGGGCTGGGCACCCAAGCGGTATTGGCGCCAGCTCTGGGGTGGGCGATTTTTTTCTCCATCATGGCTTTCATCAGGTCGGGCATGGCCCACATGCCTTTGCCAATTTGCGCCTTGCCCCGTAAACCACAAGACAAACCCACCAGCACATTGTTGCGCTCGTAGGCGGCAATCCAAGCGCTGCTTTTCATATCGCCTTTGCGCAACATGGGGCCGGCCAGCATGGAGGAGTGAATCTCGTCGCCGGTGCGGTCTAAAAATCCGGTGTTGATAAAGGCCACACGACTGGCTGCTGCCGCAATACAGGCTTTGAGGTTGACGCTGGTGCGGCGTTCCTCGTCCATGATGCCCAGCTTGACGGTGCTGTCGGGCAGACCCAAGACTTGCTCAACACGGCTGAACAATGCCGAAGCAAAGGCCACTTCGGCAGGGCCGTGCATTTTGGGCTTGACGATGTAGACCGAGCCGGTGCGGGAATTGCGAATACCGTTGGCGCCGTGGCCTTGCAGGTCGTGCAAGGCGATGGTGGTGGTCACCATGGCGTCCATGATGCCCTCGGGGATCTCGTGCATCTGCCCTTCTGCGCCTTGGTACAAGATGGCCGGGTTGGTCATCAAGTGACCCACATTGCGCAAGAACAACAACGCACGGCCATGCAGTGTGATGTTGGCTTCGCCTTGGGGCGAGTGATAAACACGGTCGGCATTCAAGCCGCGTTTGAAAGTGCTGCCGCCTTTGCTGACGTCTTCGGTGAGCGTGCCTTTCAAAATACCCAGCCAGTTGCTGTAAGCCAGCAGTTTGTCTTCAGCATCCACGGCGGCCACCGAGTCTTCCAAGTCGAGGATGGTCGACAAAGCCGCTTCCACCACCAGATCGCTCACGCCGGCTGGGTCGCTGGCACCAATCGGGTGTTGGGGGTTAATTTGAATGTCCAAATGCAAGCCGTGATGAACCAGCAAAACCGACGAAGGATGCGAGGCCTCGCCTTGGTAGCCGACAAATTGCGTGGGGTCCGCCAAGCCGCTGGTTTTGCCGCCTTGCAGTGAGACTTGCAAAGCGCCTTTCACCACCTTGTAGCCTGTGGAGGCTATGTGCGAGCCGCTTTTCAGGGGCGCTGTGCGGTCCAGCACATAACGCGAGTACTCGATGACCTTGGCACCGCGTTTCTCGTTGTAGCCCGGGCCTTTGGCGCAGCCCTCTGCTTCAGAAATGACGTCGGTGCCATACAAGGCGTCGTACAGCGAACCCCAGCGCGCGTTGGCGGCATTCAAGGCATAGCGCGCATTCAGAATGGGTACCACCAACTGCGGGCCGGCTTGGGAGGCGAGTTCGGCGTCCACATGGGCTGTGGTGACTTGGACCTTGGCAGGAACGGGCACCAAGTAGCCAATATGGGTCAAAAAAGCTTGGTAGGCTGCCATGTCGGTGATCGGCCCTGGGTGGGCGCTGTGCCACTGGTCTAAAGCGGTTTGCAAGCGGTCCCGCTCGGCCAGCAAGGCCAGGTTTTGCGGGGCCAATTCACTCACCAGCGCATCAAAGCCTCGCCAAAAAGTAACGCTAGAGACGCCTGTTCCTGGGAGAACTTGTTGATCGATGAATTGGTAAAGAGGTGTAGCTACTTGAAGGCGGTATACAAAGGTACGAGCGGTCATGGTGGGTTAACCCAAAGGAAATACATTGAAAAAGCCCCGACGGGCTAAGTTGGCATTGTAGGGAATGAGCAAAGGCGGCTTTTGCATGGCACGGCCTCGTAGAATGGGTTGATGCTTTTGGTTCAACATGATTTGCAATTGGCTTTGACGCAGTGTTTGGAGGCGCTGATGCCTGGCGCGTCTGCCAAGGCGGTGCTGGAGTACCCCAAGGTCGCCACGCACGGCGACTGGGCGGTAACAGCGGCCATGCAATTGGCCAAGCCTTTGCAGCGTCCCCCCCGCGAAGTGGCTGAAACTTTGCGCCTGTCCCTGCTCGACACACCAGCGGCTAAGCGCTGGGTTGAGGCCATCGAGATTGCGGGCCCGGGCTTTATCAACATCCGCTTAAGTCCCCATGCACAGCAGCAAGTGGTGCGCGAAGTCTTGCGCCAAGCCGATGCTTTTGGCCGCCAAGTCGCCAACGGCCAACGTTTGTTGGTGGAGTTTGTGTCGGCCAACCCCACCGGCCCCTTGCATGTGGGCCATGGCCGTCAAGCCGCCTTGGGCGACGCGATTTGCAATTTGTTCGACACCCAAGGCTGGTCGGTACATCGTGAGTTTTATTACAACGACGCGGGCGTGCAAATCCACACCTTGGCAGTGTCCACGCAGTGCCGTGCACGGGGGCTGTCGCCCACCGACGCGGCTTGGCCAGAAAATGCTTACAACGGCGACTACATCGCCGATATCGCTAAAGAATTTTTGGCGCAAAAAACCGTTCAGGCCGATGACCGCAGTTTCACCGCCAATGGCGATGTCAACGATTTGGACAATATCCAAGCCTTTGCGGTGGCCTATTTGCGCCGCGAGCAAGATTTGGATTTGCAAGCCTTTCAAGTCGCCTTCGATCACTATTACTTGGAATCCAGTCTCTACACCGATGGGCGAGTTGACAAAGCGGTGGCGTCCTTGAACGCCTCTGGACATACCTACGAACAAGACGGCGCGCTGTGGCTGCGCTCTACCGATTTTGGCGACGACAAAGACCGCGTCATGCGTAAGTCTGATGGCTCCTACACCTACTTTGTGCCTGATGTGGCCTACCACTTAGCCAAATGGGAGCGCGGTTTTACCAAGGTCATCAATATCCAAGGCACTGACCACCACGGCACCATCGCCCGCGTGCGAGCGGGCTTGCAAGCGGCCTCTCAGCACCAGGGTTTGCTTATCCCCCAAGGCTACCCCGACTATGTGCTGCACACCATGGTGCGGGTCATGCGCACGGGCGTTGAGGTGAAAATTTCTAAACGTGCCGGCTCTTACGTCACTTTGCGCGATTTGATTGAGTGGACCAGCAAAGACGCGGTGCGCTTTTTCTTGCTCAGCCGCAAACCCGATACCGAGTATGTGTTCGATGTCGATTTGGCCTTGGCGCAAAACAACGACAACCCGGTGTTTTATGTGCAGTACGCCCATGCGCGCATTTGTTCTGTGCTGACAACTTGGAGTGAAACCACGGGCTTGGCGCCCGCCACCTTGGCCGACGCCGATTTGGCTGCCTTGGATACCCCTCCTGCTTTGTCACTTTTGCGGGTGCTGGCGCGTTATCCCGATATGTTGAAACAAGCCTGTGTCGATTTCGCTCCGCATGATGTGAGTTTTTACCTGCGTGAGTTGGCTGCGGCCTACCACAGCTATTACGACGCCGAGCGCATCTTGGTCGAGGAGCCTTTGGTGCGTCAAGCGCGGGTGGCCTTGGTGGCCGCTACGGCGCAGGTCTTGCGCAACGGCTTGGCCGTTTTGGGTGTTTCTGCTCCTCAACGGATGTAAGGGTCAAGCATGGTTTCTTTTTCTCAACAACGCGGCAATACCCTGGTGGGGTTCATTTTGGGCTTGGTCGTGGGTTTGAGCGTGGCCTTGGTGGTGGCGATTTCTGTCACCAAGGTGCCCATTCCTTTTTTAAACAAAGGCTTGAGTCGTAATGCCGAGCAAGACGCGGCAGAGCAAAAAAAGAACAAAGACTGGGACCCCAATGCCCCTTTGTACGGTAAAAGCCCTGCAGCCAATGCGCCTAAAGACCAACCCGTGGTCAACCCCGCCGCACCACCACCACCGCCCGCGCCTGCCAGCGATGCTTCCCTCGGCCAGCGCC
Source organism: Burkholderiales bacterium (assembly GCA_013205525.1). Classification (GTDB taxonomy): domain Bacteria; phylum Pseudomonadota; class Gammaproteobacteria; order Burkholderiales; family Burkholderiaceae_C; genus Limnohabitans. Next base: position 14,467 of record JABMMR010000164.1, read on the forward strand.
ACGAGCCGGGCCCGTTCGCCCTCTTTCGCATGGGCCAACAGGAGCTGCGCCTCGGCGTTGCCGGCGAGACGCGCC
>JABMMR010000165.1 GCA_013205525.1 Burkholderiales bacterium
CACCCGACCCGAAGGCACGATGGCGCATGTCAAAGCGTGTCGTGAAAAAGGCGTGAAGATGGTGATTGGCACAACCGGTTTCAGCGACGAACAAAAACGCGAGATCCAAGCTGCCAGCCAAGACATCGCTATTGTGATGGCGCCCAATATGAGTGTGGGCGTCAATGTCACGCTTAAGTTATTGGAGATGGCCGCCGTTGCCTTGGCCAATGACTACGACATCGAAATCATTGAGGCCCATCACCGCCACAAAGTCGACGCTCCCTCGGGCACGGCCTTGAAGATGGGTGAAGTCATAGCCCAGGCATTGGGTCGCGATTTAAAGCAATGCGCCGTGTTTGATCGTCATGGCCATACAGGTGCGCGGCCCGACAAGGCCATAGGCTTTTCAACCATCCGCGGGGGCGACATTGTGGGGGACCACACGGTGTTGTTTGCAGGCACTGGCGAGCGCATTGAAATCACCCACAGGTCATCGAGTCGCAGCACCTATGCCGAGGGCAGTTTGCGCGCGGTCAGGTTTTTAGCCAACCAGCAGCACGGCATGTTTGACATGTTTGATGTGCTGGGACTGAGGGCAGCTTAAAGCCATGAGTTTTCTTCACTGGCTGGGTCAAGCCGACGCCTTGAGTCTAGGTGTGGCCTTGATTTTGTGCGCCATGTCGGTGTTGAGTTGGGTCTTGATTCTGTACAAGTCTTGGTTGTTGGCTGTGGCCAGCCGAGACTTGACTTTGTGTCAAGCCGCCTGGTCGCAAGCCCAAGATTGGCAGCAAGTCCATGCCACTTGGTCTGCGCTTGATAGTCAACAATTGTTGGGTGCTTTGTTGCAAAACCCATTGAAGATGCCTAAGCAAGGTCTGGCTGGCCAAGCTTCGTATGAAGATCGACTCAGCAGCGGTTTGCGCCAAGCATTGCAAAGTATTCGCCAGCGCTTGCATGCGGGACAAGACGTGTTGGCCACCATTGGTGCGACTTCGCCCTTCATTGGCTTGCTGGGCACAGTTTGGGGCATCTACCATGCCATGATCAATATGGCCCAAGTGAGTCAATACAGCTTGGACAAAGTGGCGCAACCCGTGGGTGAGGCTTTGGTGATGACGGCAGCTGGTTTGGCCGTGGCGATTCCTGCGGTCATGGCTTACAACTTGATGGGCCGACGGTTGTCCTCGATGAACGCCGCCTTGGATGCCTTGGCGTTTGACTTGCGGGCTTATTTCATGGCGCAAGCCCCCCAGAATTGATTGGCGCCACACCATGCGTATGGGCGAATTTGAATCTACCGCAGCCAGCCAACCCATGAGCGATATCAATGTCACGCCCTTGGTGGATGTGATGTTGGTCTTGCTGGTGATCTTTCTCATCACTGCGCCATTCATGGGTAACGCCTTGCGTTTAGATTTGCCCGCCGCCCAAGCGCCGCTCTCGCCCGAGGTCAGCAACAGCCTGAGTTTGAGTCTGGACCGCCAAGGCGCGGTATTTATCAATGACAAGCCTGTGGCGCCTGAGGCCTTGCCTGCGGTGTTGGCGATGCAGGCCAGTCAGGATGCGTCCATCGAAGTGCAACTGCGCGCCGACCAAAGCGTGCCCTATGGACGCGTGGCCGAGATCATGGGTTTGTTGCAAAAAGCGGGCCTGACCAAGGTGGCTTTGGCGGTTCAAGTACCTGCGCCTAAAATCAATTCCACCTCCCCGACACCTCGCCCCTGAGCGTGGACGGGGGTTCTCATTGAGCTACATGCAAGACACCTACCAACCCTCTGCCGTCGAGTCGGCCACCCAAGCCGCTTGGACCGCCAAAGACGTTTACCGCGTCAGCGAAGACAACAGCCGTCCCAAGTACTACGCCTGTTCCATGCTGCCTTACCCCAGCGGCAAGTTGCACATGGGGCATGTGCGCAACTACACCATCAACGACATGCTCACGCGCCACTTGCGTATGAAGGGTTTCAATGTGTTGATGCCCATGGGCTGGGACGCTTTTGGCTTGCCAGCCGAAAACGCCGCCTTGAAAAACGGCGTGCCACCGGCCAAGTGGACCTATGAAAATATTGCTTATATGAAAAAGCAAATGCAGGCCATGGGCTTGGCCATCGACTGGTCGCGTGAGGTCGCTACCTGCGACGCCAGCTATTACAAGTGGAACCAGTGGTTGTTTTTAAAGATGCTCGATATTGGCGTGGCTTACCGAAAAACCCAGGTCGTCAACTGGGACCCCGTCGACCAAACCGTGTTGGCCAACGAGCAGGTCATCGACGGCAAAGGCTGGCGTACCGGCGCTGTGGTGGAAAAGCGGGAAATCCCAGGCTATTACCTGAAGATCACCGACTACGCCCAAGAGCTGCTTGACCATGTGCAAGTGGGTAACCCCAAAGCTACTTTGAACGGCTGGCCCGACAAAGTGCGATTGATGCAGGAAAACTGGATTGGTAAAAGC
>JABMMR010000166.1 GCA_013205525.1 Burkholderiales bacterium
CAACAAGTAGAGTTCATTATGCCCCAAGCCTTCAGCTGGAAGTCACGCCCAATAACTGGTGCAACCTTGGCGAGGCTGTGGTGTATTCGAGGGCTATTTTTTGACCCGGGTAGACAAGTGCCGCCACGCCATAAGCAGCAAGTGTGGCCTCGTGAAAGGCACTGACGATTAATTTACGTTTGCCAGGGTAGGTATTGACGTCGCCTATGGCAAAGATGGCAGGCTCTGAAGTGCAGAAGTTTTCTGTATTGACAATGATTTGTTTTTTCGCCATGGTCAGTCCCCAATCGGCAAGGGGTCCTAGCTGAGGGGTTAAACCTTGCAGCACCCAGAGTTCATCAAAGCCCAGTTGTTCTGTTTGCTCGGTGGGTGTCGCCAAGGCAATGTGGGACTGCGATAGCTCTTGGATTTGCCCTGCTTTAAATTGGATGACACCTTTGGCTACAGCTTGGTTGAAGGCCAACAGCAAGTCGCCATCCACATCGAGTTTGTCTCGGCGATAAACCAAACTCACGCTGGCTGGCTGCTGCGCTAGGGAAGCCAAGCTGGCTTGAACCGCTTCTTCGCCGCCGCCATAGATGACGATATGTTTATTCGCTATAGCCTCATTTGGCGCGTAAAAAACCTGTGTGCCTTCTAAGGCAGCCAAGTTGAGGTGCGCCAATTTTCGGGGGGTGAAAGCCCCCACGCCAGCCGCAATGACCAAGGTTTTGCATAAAAAAAGTTGCCCGCTGGAGGTGCTGGCCAACCAGCGCGCGTCGGCTTGCAACTCAAGGGCACTGACTTGCTGCCCTAAATGAAAGGGCGCTTTGAAGGGCGCTGCTTGGGCTAACAAATCGTTTACCAATTCGCGCCCCGTACTGCGAGGCCGGCTGGGAATATCGTAAATGGGCTTGTCGGCATACAAGGCCATGCATTGCCCACCGGCATGAGGCAGCACGTCAACCACATGGCACTGAATTTCCAGCAAGCCCAGCTCGAAAATCAGGAACAGCGCTGCAGGGCCAGCGCCAATGACCAAGCAATCAGTTTCAGTAGGGGATGTTTTTAAGGCTGGTGGCATAGACAACTGTGCCGACTGTACCTTGGCCGCTTAGCGCTGGAGTTCGGACAGTTTGTCTGTCTTGTCTTTCCAGTCGTCGGCGTCTGCAAGCGGGGTTTTGCGCTTGGTGATGCTGGGCCAACCGCTGCGGGCCAAATCCACATTCAGCTTGATCATGTGTACTTGGTCTGCAGGAACGTCTTCTTCAGCGTAAATGGCATTGACCGGACACTCGGGGATGCACACCGCGCAATCAATGCATTCATCGGGGTCTATGGTTAAAAAATTCGGACCTTCGCGGAAACAGTCCACAGGACAAACATCGACGCAATCTGTGTATTTGCAGCGGATACAGGCTTCGGTAACAACGTGGGTCATGATGAGGAAAGGTGAAGGTCAAATTGAAAAATAAGAATCATTTTAGGGGAAACACGGCCTCAGTCCTGAACCATGACGGCCGCTGATGTTTTGTGACTTGCGGTATCGACCAAAACCATGGAGCCCAGCGCACGCGAGCGTTGGTAGGGTAGGCTGATCAGGGCTTGCTGAAAGCTCAGTCGCACGCGACCAATCTCGTTGGCCGCTAATTCTGTTGCAGGCAAACTTTGCAAGCTGTGGATGTCGAGTCTGTCGGTGATGCTGACAACTTTGGCTTTGACCCACTGGTGACCATGAAGCGCCCAATAGGCTCTGCCGGCCAGCAAAGGTTCATCGTCTAGCCAAGCCACGGTGACATCGAGTTGCTGGCTGGCTTGCAAGCCACTTTGGCTGGCCAGCAACCAGTCTCCTCTCGACAAATCTACCTCACGGTCCAGCACGATACCTGCACTGTGGCCTGCAGACACCGATTGGGGCAAGCGAGCCGCAGTCACGACTTCTTTCACAACGGCTTGCTGGCCGCTGGGGAACACACGCACCGCATCCCCGATTTGCGCTGCGCCCGTGGCTACGCGGCCCCAATAAACGCGGCGACCTTGTGAGGTGGTGGCGCTGTCGTGGAATTTTTCGACCCACTGCACCGCAAAAGCCAAGTCGGTATTTTCATCTTCTAAAGTGACTGGAATATCTTCAAGCAAGCTGAGCAGGCTGGGGCCGCTGTAGCCGCACCAATCGGGCAGGGGGGTGACCACATTCCAGCCTTTGAGGGCAGAGACGGGAACCATGGCGTGAATGTCTATGGCGGCCTCATCAGCAAAGCGCTGCAAGGCTTGCGCGATATGCAAAAAGGCTTGTTCAGCTTGGTCGATGGCATCGAGCTTGTTGATGGCAAAGATGATGGTGGGAACCCGCAACAACTTGAGCAGCAAACTGTGGCGACGGGTTTGCGGGAGAAGTTCCAAGGAGGGCGACTGCCAATCGACTTTGGTGGCGTCGACCAACACCAGCGCGGCGTCAGCGCTGGAAGCAGCGGTCACCATATTGCGGGTGTATTGCTCATGGCCTGGGGTGTCGCCAATGATGAATTTGCGCTGCTCGGTGCTGAAATAGCGATAAGCAACATCGATGGTGATGCCCTGCTCGCGCTCTGCGGACAGGCCGTCGGTGAGTAAGGCCAGATCGGTTTCGCCTTGGCGCTGAACGCCTGCCAAATGGTCTTGCAAAACGGTTTTGGTGTCTACCAGCAAACGCCCAATCAGGGTTGATTTGCCGTCATCCACCGAGCCACAGGTGATGAATTTCAGGGCAGCTTGGGTGGCAGTGATAGACATCAGAAGTACCCTTCCTTTTTGCGTTTTTCCATCGATGCATCCGATGTTTGATCGTCCATACGGGTGGCACCTCGCTCGCTGATGTCTGCCGCCAAAGTTTCAATAACGATGGCTTCAGGCGTGGCCGCCGTGCTTTCCACCGGGCAGGTGCAGGTGATGTCACCCACGGTGCGAAAACGCACCTGACGACTGACTACTTCTTCGCCGGCACGCGGTGGAGTGAGCTCGGTGATAGGCACCAGCAAACCTTTGCGCTCCACCACATCTCGCGGGTGGGAATAGTAAATCGAGGGCAAGGCAATGGCTTCACGCGCAATGTACTGCCACACATCAAGCTCGGTCCAATTGCTGATGGGGAAGACGCGGAAATGCTCGCCTGGATGAAGCTTGGTGTTAAAGAGGTTCCACAGTTCGGGGCGCTGCGACTTGGGTTGCCATTGGCCAAAGCTGTCGCGGTGGCTGAAGATGCGTTCTTTGGCACGGGCTTTTTCTTCGTCACGGCGCGCGCCGCCCATCAAGGCATCGAAGCGAAATTCTTCAATCGCTTCAAGCAAGGTGACCGATTGGTGGGCGTTGCGTGGCTCATCGGGCCTAGACAAACGCACCGTGCCGCGCTTCATCGAGTCTTCCACGCTGCGCACAATCAATTCAGCGCCCAGTTCTTTGGCGCGTGAGTCGCGAAAGTCGGTGACTTCGCTGTAGTTGTGACCGGTGTCTATCATCAACAGCGGGTAGGGAATGCGGCCTATGCCAAAGGCTTTTTCAGCGCATTTAAGCATCACCAAAGAGTCTTTGCCCCCTGAGAACAGCAGGGTGGGTCGCTCAAAAACCGCAGCGACTTCACGCAGGATGAAGATGGTTTCTTCCTCGATTGCGTCTAAATGGGCATTGCTTAAAGTGTGCAATTCATTGTTTCTGGCGTTCATAGTTTTAAGCTTTCACGTGCAAGCCGCACTCTTTGGCGGCTTCGTCTTCCCACCACCAGCGACCGGCGCGGAAATCTTCGCCCAAGCTGATGGCGCGGGTGCAAGGCGCGCACCCGATACTGGGGAAAAACTGGTCATGCAAGGGGTTGTAGTCGACTTTGTGTATGGCAATGTAGTGCCACACGTCGCCCCACGTCCAGTCGACCAAGGGGTTGAGTTTGGTGATGGCAACACCATTGCTGACATCGGCCTCAAGAGACGCCACCTCGGCACGCGCTAGCGACTGTTCGCGGCGCAAACCAGTGATCCACGCTTTTTGGCCTTGTAGTGCGCGACCCAAGGGTTCGAGTTTGCGAATCGCGCAGCAGGCTTTGCGGTTTTGCATGCTTTCAAAAATAGCCTGTTGACCTGGGCTTTTGACAAAGCCTATGACTGCTTCATGTTGCGGTTTGTACACCTGAATGGGTGCTTGGGAATGGGCTTGCAGCCGTTCGAGCAAAGCCAAGGTGTCGCTGTGCAGTGCGCCGGTTTCAAGCACAAAAATGGGAATGTCCAGACCAAGGCTGTTGATGAGGTGGCTGATGACCACGTCTTCAGCACCCAGGCTGGAGGCTTGCTTTAAAGGATGTAACTCGACAGCGGCCACCTTCAACTGAGCCTGGGTGGCCACCAGTTTGTCGGCAAAGTTGGCACTGGGCTTGGCATGCAGCTCAGTGGCTGGGGTGTGAGGTTTCATCGGGCAAACAAAGGTTGGGGCTGGCTCACGTCACCTTGGTAGAAGGCACTGAAGTGCGTCAGCAAGGCTTGGCCTTTGACCAAGTCTTGGTCGGCGCGCAGCACAGCGCTGGAAAAACCACAACGCTGCATTTGGCTGAGTTGGTCCACCAGCACATCGCCGGTGGCGCGAATATCGCCTTGAAAACCGCAGCGCTTACGCAGCATAAGCGCTTGGCTGAAGGCGCGACCGTCAGTGAATTGTGGGAAATGCAGTTCTATGGTTTGCACGCCAGATAGGTTTTGCAGCAAGGGGTCGGCATCATTGGCCATTTGCAAATCGGCAGCGCTCAAAGCGTCAGTGTGTGAAAGCAGTTTCATGTGTGTCTTTCAGGCAGCGGGGCTCAAGGCCTTGTCAGCAGCGGGGTGACGCACCGCGTTGGCAGCCGTTTTGAAATTGTCCAGTCCCAAGCGGGTCAGTGCATCAATGAAAGTTTCGCCATGCTCGCGTTGATCGGTATACACCTGCAGCACCGCTTCGATCACATCCACCACCTCGCCCGATGAAAAGGAAGGGCCAACCACTTTGCCGGCTTTGGGTTCACCGCTCAGTGCTGAACCGTCTGAGCCACCCAAAGTGATTTGGTACCACTCCTTGCCGTCTTTATCGACACCCAAAATGCCTATGTGGCCGCTGTGGTGGTGTCCGCAAGAGTTGATGCAGCCGCTGATGTGCAAATCAATTTCGCCCAAGTCAAATAACTCATCAAGGTCTTGGTAACGCTCAGAAATAGCAGCAGCCAAGGGTAGCGAGCGCGCATTGGCCAAGTCGCAGTAGTCGCCTCCAGGGCAGGCAATCATGTCGGTGAGCATGCGGATATTGGGCTTGGCCACGCCCAGCGCTTTAGCCGCTTGGTACAAGGCTGGCAGTTGGTCAGCCGCAACCCAAGGCAGCACCAAATTTTGATCATGACTGACGCGGGCTTCACCTGCTGAAAACTGATCTGCCAGCAAAGCAGAAGCGTCGAGTTGATCGGCCGTAGCGTCACCAGGTGCTTGCCCCAGGCGCTTGAACGACAAGGTGACGATGCGCAAATGCGGGTTGCGGTGCGGCGCCACGTTTTGCTGCACCCAACGAGCGAAGTTTTTATCTTCTTCGCCTGCTTGTGCGAGTTGGTCTTTGATGCCCTCGTCTGACAAAACCGGCTGGATGGCCAAAGTGGGCGGCGCAAAATTGGCGCTCACACGGTCAAACTCGGCTTGGCTGATGGTGTGGGGTGCGCCGTCTTGGCTGAGGATGCGCTGGTACTCGGCTTCGACTTGGTCAATATAAGCCTGTCCTTCGGCTTTCACTAAAATCTTGATGCGGGCCTTGTACTTGTTGTCACGCCTGCCAAAGCGGTTGTAGACCCGCACAACGGCTTCTAAAAAGTTGAGTATTTGATTCCAAGGCAAAAACGCGCGGATGATGCTGCCAATGATGGGTGTGCGACCCATGCCGCCGCCCACCATGACGCGAAACCCCACTTCACCCGATGCATTGCGCAGCACATGCAAGCCCACATCATGCCAAGCGGTGGCAGCGCGGTCTTCCACAGCACCGCTGATAGCGATTTTGAATTTGCGCGGCAAAAAGGCGAACTCGGGGTGCAAAGTGCTCCACTGACGCAAAATTTCTGCAAAGGGGCGCGGGTCAACGATTTCGTCCACTGCCACACCGGCACGTTCATCGCTGGTGATATTTCGTATGCAGTTGCCACTGGTTTGGATGCCGTGCATATTCACGCTGGCCAAAAGGTCCATCACATCGGCGCTTTTCTCCAAGGGGATCCAGTTGTATTGCAGGTTTTGGCGGGTTGTGAAATGGCCATAGCCGTAACTCAAAGGTGGGGCGGCAATGCCACCGATGGCGTTTTGTTTGGCCTGGGCTTCTTGAAAAACTTCGTCGCTGGGAATGTCGAATTCACGCGCAATGCGGGCCAACACACGCAGTTGTGCGCTGTTGAGTTCGCCGTAAGGGACGGCCACGCGCAGCATGGGGGCATAGCGCTGCACATACCAACCGTTTTGCAAGCGCAGCGGGCGAAAATCTTCCTCGCTGAGTTGACCGTTCAAACGGCGCGTGACTTGGTCGCGGTATTGGTCGGCACGCTCTTGCACAAAGCGGCGGTCGAAGTCGGTGTATTGGTACATAAGCTATTTAAATGAAAACCAGTTTGCTGCCAGCCCAAGCCAACAACACGGAAAGTGCCGAGCGAATAAAGCGTTCGGGTACGCGGCTGACCCATTGCGAGCCCAACCAAATGCCAGGAACAGAACCTATCAGCAAAAGGCCCAATAACTGCCAATCGACGGTGCCTAAAGTGGCATGGCCCAAGCC
>JABMMR010000167.1 GCA_013205525.1 Burkholderiales bacterium
ACTCATGAGCGCGCTCTTCGCGTGTGGCGGTCACCGCGGCAAACAACACCACCAAGCCTGCCGCCAAGGTAAAGGCAAACAAAAACTCCACCGCACCAATCACCTGCCCCAGCACTTTTTGTATTTGGTTAATGGTCGCGCCCATGTCCACATTGGTGATGTTGGGGAAACGGTTAACCAAGGCGTTGTCAAAGCCTGAGGTGCTTGGCGCTTTGTAGGCCGCGATATAGGTCATTGGAATGTCGGGCATGGAAGACATCGGATAGATGGCAAAGAAATTAGCCCGCATCGACGTCCAATCCACCCGTCGGATTGAACTGATCCTGACATCAACGACCACACCGGCCATGTCAAACCTCAGCTGGTCGCCCAATTTCAGTTGCAAGGTTTTGGCGATACCCTCTTCCATGCTGATGGCATTGGCTTCTTCGGGCTGCCAACTGCCTTGCACGATCTGGTTGTGCGCAGGCGCCTCAGCGCTGTGAGAAATATTGAATTCGCGCTCGATCAAACGTTGCGCGCGTTCTTCGGTGTAGCGATCGGCGAGAACGTCTTCGCCATTGATTTGAATCAGCCGCCCTCGGAACATGGGGTACCAATCCAGATTGACCACGCCCTCGTCGCGCAAAGTTTGCAAAAACGCGTCCGACTGCGTGGGCTGTATGTTGATGACAAAACGGTTAGGCGCATCTGCAGGCGTTGCATTGCGCCAGCTGTCCACCAAATCGGTGCGCAGCAAGACCAACAGCATCAGCGCCAGCAAGCCGACCGACAAAGCGCTGACTTGCACCACGGTATAGCCAGGACGTGCGCTGATCTGGCGGGTCGCCATGCGCAGCCAAACCGGCATGCCAGCGATGTCCATCGAGCGGCGCAAAGCCATCACCCCTAGCCAAGCCATGCCCGCAAACACCAGCACCGCAGCCGCAAAGCCACCCACCACCATCAAGCCCAGCCACAGGTCTTTGCTGGCATTCAGTAGCAGAGCCGAAAAACCCAACAGCCCCAGACCCATCACCCCCAAAGAAGCCGCACGCAGCGGCCCTAAGTCGCGGCGAATCACCCGCAAAGCTGGCACTTGGGCCAATTGCAAAATCGGCGGCAAACCAAACGCGGCCAGCAAGGTCAAGCCCGAGCCCAAACCTTGCCACAAGGGCGTCATGCCAGGCGCGGGCAAATCGGTGTCGACCAAGCCTGCCAGCAGAGTAATAAAAACTTGGTGCAAGCCAAAACCCAGCAACAAGCCCAGCAGGCTGGCCAGTACCCCAACGGTGAAAAACTCCAGCACATAGACCGTCAAGATATGGCGCTGGCTTTGCCCCAACACGCGCAGCATGGCGCAATCGTCCAAATGCCTTGCCGCGAAACCGCGCGCCGCCAAGGCCACCGCCACCGCACTCAACAAGGCGGCCAGCAAAGCCACCAAATGCAAAAACTTCTCGGCACGGTCTAGGGTCTGGCGCATTTCAGGCCGTCCCGCTTCCAAGGTTTCTAAGCGCATGCCGCGCACCTCGGGCAGCTTGACGTAGACCTCTGCCCAAGCGACAAACTGCTTCACTTTGTCGGGCGGGCCAATCACCGCCAGTCGCCAATTGAGTCGACTCGCCGGTTGCACCAGCTGGGTGGCTGGCAAATCGATCTGGTTCAGCATGACTCTGGGGGCGAAATTCATGAACCCAGCCCCGCGGTCTGGTTCACTGAGCAAGATTTCTGCAATACGAAGTCTGCGCTCACCTAGCAAAATATCTTTACCAATACTGAGTTCTAAGGCAACCATCAAGGCCGGTTCGACCCAAACCTCGCCGGCAGCGGGGACACGGTCGGTCTGCGGCACAGGCCGGTCAATCTGCAAACGCCCGCGCAGCGGATAGCCCTCAGCAACAGCTTTCAAAGCCACCAAACGGCTGGCGCCTTGTGGGCTTCTGGCCATGGTGGGAAAGTTCAAGGTGGCGGCTGAAGTCAAGCCCATGGCTTTGACCTTAGCGAACACTTCGGGGGGAATAGCATGGTCGCTGGCGATCACGGCGTCGCCGCCCAACAACTGACGCGCATCGCGCTGCAAGCCGCCTTGGATTCGATCGGCCAAAAAACCCACCGAGGACAAAGCCGCCACGCCCAAGGTGACGGCCACCCACAGCAAGCGCAACTCGCCCGAGCGGGCGTCGCGCCCCAAAGCGCGCCAAGCCATGGCCAAGAGCTTAGTCAATGGAGGCGCTCCAACGGTCATCCCAGCCATGCTGGGCTTGCTGCAAATCGCGCCTATCGCGCTTGGTGGGTCGGCCATGCTCTATGGCCAATGCGGGCTCTTTGGCAAAACGGCGTTGCTGCACATGGGCCTCTTTGGCTTGCACACTTTCTGGGGTATCGGCATACAGACCTTGGGCAATGGGCGCAGAAGTTCTGACATCACTCAAACTCACCACCGTCACAGTGCGGACCAAGCCCTCTCGGCGAATAGCCACGGTGTCGCCGGTTTTCACCTCGCGAGAAGGCTTGGCGGTTTGTTGATTGACCTGAACACGGCCTTTATTGATCTCATCCGTTGCCATAGAGCGGGTTTTATAAAAGCGCGCGGCCCACAGCCACTTATCTATTCGAAGTTTGTCCATTGCCTACGATTGTGAACCATACAGAAGACCAAGTTAAGAGTAGCACCAAAACAACATTTTAGAAAACGGCAAATTTGAAAGAAACGTAAAAAAAAGCTAATATCCACCCCCCCTTACGGAAATTTCTTCACTTGGTTTCTGCAAATCGCAGTCGCCAGTAGATAAAACACCTTCGTATTTTTTGGAGTTGATGATGGCATTCAAGATTTTGGTCACAAGTCAAAAAGGTGGTGTGGGTAAAAGCACGCTGTCAGCCAATTTGGTGGCTTTTTTGAGTCGAACGATGAATTTGAGTGTGACCCTGATCGACTGGGACCCGCATGGTTCATCGAGCACATGGCTCAACCAAGCCCCTGATATCGGCGCTGTTGTCAAACACATGGCTTTGCCAGTAGACCAAGGCGGCAATCGCCCGATTTTCGAAGCACGTTTGCAAATGCGCCGTGCCGCCAGCGAATGCGATATTTTGGTTTGTGATTTAACCTGGTCGGACTCCTTGGCTGGCGAGTTGATGTTCGAGTTCGATATGGTGCTGGTTCCCACTTCGGTGTCTGAAATCGAACTGGCCGCGACTTCGGGATTTTTGAACCGCAACCGCTGGGTGTTTGACTCTGCCTCCGAGCGTCGCCCCATGTTGGTGGTGTGTCCCACCCGCGTGCTCAATGAGCAACTCAATTCCGACGTGTTCACCCGTCAACGCTTCCCCGTGAGTTTCATGCTGGCGCCGCCGATTTTGGAGTCGCAATCTGCCCGCGACTTGTTCGAACGCGGATACCTGATGGACGCACAAGACATGGGTGGCGAGTCTTTCCGTGAATTTGGCCAAGCTATTTGCGCTGCCCGTGAAATCCGCATGGCGCAATCGAGCCAGCCACGCAAGCCCGCACCAGTGAAACTGACCGAACAAGACGCCAGCCGTGCGCGTGTGCCCTTGGTGCCCACCAAGCCCAGTGTGCTGGAAACCATTCCGAATGCTTCACAGTACTCGGTGCTGGGTCGTTA
>JABMMR010000168.1 GCA_013205525.1 Burkholderiales bacterium
GTGCTAGACCTGAATTTGTTTGAAACCACGCCAATATCAGCCCTGCTGGGAAAACTACAGGATGGGCCTAAAATCGTGCGAGATCCTATTCAACAAACCCTCTTCCCAACGTTGGGACACTAGTGATTTTAAATCTCTAAATTCGCATTTTTTGCGAATATCATGCTCTGGCGATAGATTTAAGGGATTTATCCCGTCTTTTTCTTGAAAGTGAACAAACCATGAACAGTTCCTCATCCTCGTCGCCTGTCGGCACAGCACCGACATTTGCTGACTGGATTTTCATTGCAGTTTTGTTGGGCGCCATTGCTTTGGTGGCTTACCTTGGTCAAATCGCGTTTGCGCATGCGCAACAAACGGAGAAAAGTAAGCGCAACGCTGAAGGGCTTGTGACGTGGTTGAGCAAAGCCAGTACGGAACGCTTCAACCCCGATTACCCCGTCAAAGCCTGTGCAGGTGGCGGTGACGCCAAAACCAGTCCTTGGGGCGGCTGCTTAGAGCACCTGTTGGCGAATGACTTCAAAAGCATGCAAAACCCCTTTAATGGCAAGCCACCCGCGTTTATTGAGGCATGCAACCCTAGCGATAAAAGCCTCAAAGGTGAGATTGTTTTGTTAAAAAACACTGCCACCACGCCAGGGTCTGCTGTGGCCTCCGTCAGTTCCCAACTGGTGGCTGAGGACAGCATTGACCAAAAACTTCAATTAAGTATCGGTATCTGTAACCAAGGTGCTTACCTTGTCAAAGTGTCTGACTTTGAATTCTGAGGCTGAACATGACAAAAGAACTGAACCCCCAAAATACATCTCAAAAACTGATTGATATTGACGCTATCGACGCCAAAGAGCTGCTGGGCATCGAAGAATCAGGCCCCAGCATTTCCAGCGATCAGCCCTTTCGCAAGTGGCTGTATGACTGGACATTGAACCCCAACATTCCTGGCAACTTTCAATCAACCCTAGAGCGTTGGATTGGCATACTGATTGTTCTCAACTTGTTTGCTTTGGTGTTGGAACATGTACCGGCCTTGTATGAGCCCTATAAACAGCAGTTTCATTATTTTGATATTTTTTCTGTCGCTGTTTTTGTTCTGGAATATGCGCTGCGCTTTTATTTATCGCCTGAGGATGAAGAATTCCAAAAGAAAAATACCCCACGCGTGGCATATGTCTTTAGCCCGTTTGCCATCATCGACTTTTTAGCTGTGGCACCGTTTTTCCTGCAAGCCTTTATCCCGATTGACTTGCGTGCCTTGCGGTTCTTGCGGCTGTTGCGAATCCTCAAGTTGTTTCGCGTCGTCATTCCAGCCATTCAAGAATTTAAAGAACTCAACCGCGGCCGCACTTTCCGTCAAAAAATTCACGCACTGGTTTCTCCCAGCGACTATGGCGGTAAATTACACAATATCTTTGACACCTTCATTGGTGTTTGGGTCATTATTTCAGTAGCGGCGGTGGTGCTGGAGTCGGTACACAGTGTTCACTACCTGATCAACTTAGAGTTCGTCATCCTCGACACCATAGCCGTGGGTATCTTTACCATCGAGTATTTGATGCGCTTGTATGCCTGCGTGGAGGAACCACGTTTCAGACATGGCTTCTCAGGGCGCTTCAAGCAAGCTCGCCAAACATCATCCCTGATCGACTTTGTGGCGATTCTGCCGTTTTTCCTCGAATTGCTGATGGGATCCGTTCTGGACTTGCGGTTCTTGCGTACCTTCCGTTTGGCGCGTTTACTCAAACTGACGCGCTATAACGACTCCACCAAGATCTTGACCACCGTAATTGCCCGCGAATGGCCGGTCATCAGCGCATCAGCCTTCATCATGATTTTGATGGTCGTCATGACCGCCAGTTTGGGTTATGTGTTTGAACACGAAGCACAACCCGAAAAGTTCGACAACATCCCCAACGCGGTTTATTGGGCGGTTATCACACTGGCCTCGGTGGGCTATGGTGACATCTCGCCCATCACCCCCATAGGCCGCTTCATGACGGTGGTCATGGCCTTGCTGGGCATTGGCATCTTCGCCATCCCTGCGGCCTTGCTGGCATCGGCATTTGGCGACCAACTTCACAAAGAGCGCGAATTGATGAAAAGCAATTTGCGCAATATGATGAAAGATGGCTACTTGGATGAAACAGAAACGGCCTTGCTGCGCGCAGAAGCCAAGCGCTTGCACATCACGGTTGAAGAACTCAATGTCTTGCTAGAGCAAATACACACCGAACGCGAAAACGCCAAGCACAAGTCGGTGTTGCCATTGCACGTCATTGCTGATCGACCCGACCATGCGGTTGAACACTACAAAATGCTGCTGTCCCAAATCAGCCAATTGGCCCTGCTAACTGACGTCGCGAAATTTGAGCAAGCCGCGAAAAGTTCTGACAGCCTCACCGCCAAAGAATTGGCCTTGTGGCAACAAATCAAAGCTCGCAGTTGATGTTTTCAGAGCAAGTTCCTTCGACCGCTTAAGTTGGACGGTTTTGTGCGGGGAGCTTGCTCTTCCCCCCTTTTTTGAGCCTTGGTACATGTTGAATCAACAAAAAATAACCTTGATGGAGATCCTAGAAGGCTCCCCCAAGCAACCGTTATCGCGTTATGCAGAGTGGTTGATTTCTGCTGTGGTTTTGGTCAACTGCTCGGCCGTGATTTTGGACTCTGTTCCCGAAATCCATGCCATGTACAAAGACTTCTTTCATGAGCTGGAATTTTGGAGCGTGATGTTTTTCACCGCGGAATACCTGATGCGGGTATGGTCCTTGGGGGCCAAGCATGCAGACAATTCATGGAAGGGTAGGCGCGATTACATATTCAGCGGCTTTGGCTTGGTCGACTTCTTTGCCACCATGCCTTACTACTTGCATGTGTTTTTCCCTCTGCTGGATTTAAGAATTTTGCGCGTCTTACGCTTGCTGCGTATTTTGAAATTATCCAAATACAACTCGGCCTTGCAAGATTTATTTTCAGCGGTGTATTCTGAGCGGCGCGCATTTGGCTCAGCGGCATTTTTACTGACCATCGCTACCATCGTGTCTGCGTCTCTCATGCATTTTGCCGAGGGCCATGCGCAGCCCGAACATTTCGGCACTATTCCCCATTCCATTTACTGGGCTATCGTGACCATCACTTCGGGCAATGGCAATATTGACGCCATGACCAAAGGAGGTGAGGTCGTGGCCTTATTCACCGGATTTTTAGGCGTTTGTATGGCGGCCATCTTGACCGGCATTGTGGCTTCGGCTTTTGCAAATCAAATGTCGCGCAAAAAATCTTCCTACCAAGCGCAGTTAAGACAAGTACTGGCAGACGGGGTGGTTTCTGAAGCTGAAAAAGATGCACTCAAGCGCTTGCAGCTGCAATTTCGCTTGAGCGACAAAGAAGTGCAAACCATGATGGAACAAGCCCAAGCGGGTAAAACACCATGAACAACTCGCTTGAAGCCTCCACTTACCACCGCGTCAAACAACGTACTTTTGCCATTCTGGAAGGCGATGTTGCCGAGCCAGCGAGTCGCTTTTGCGAGGTTTTTATTGCCTCATTGGTCATCTTGAATGTGTTGGCCATCATTTTGGAGTCGGTGCCAGAAATTCATGGTGCGGCGGGGACGTATTTCCATGTCTTCGACCTCTTCAGTGTGGGCGTTTTTTCACTTGAATATATTTTGCGTATTTGGTCTTACAGCGAAAAATACACGGAGGCCGGCGACAGCCCATGGAGAGGCCGCAAAGAATACATTTTCAGCTTCTACGGCTTGGTAGACTTCTTGAGTACCGTGCCTTTTTACCTGCAGTTGCTGATGCCCGGCACCGATTTGCGTGTCTTGCGCATGTTCAGGCTGCTGCGTATTTTCAAGCTCTCGCGCTACAACAGTGCCATGGACGATATGTTTGAAGCCATCAAGGCAGAAAAAGACTCTTTCTCTTCGGCGCTGTTTTTGTTGTTCATCAGCTGCTTGCTGTTTTCCTCACTCATTTACATCATCGAAGGCCATGCTCAGCCAGAGGTTTTCCCCTCGATTCCCGCTGCCATGCATTGGTTTATTTTGACTATTGTTTCGGGCTGGGGAAACGTAGACCCCGTGACTTTCCCTGGCGTGGTGCTGGTTGTTATCACCCAAATTTTGGCCATTGCCTTGGCCGCCATCCTGACGGGTGTGGTGTCTACCGCTTACACCACCCAAGTGGCCAGGCGCGAAGCCTTGTATGAAATGGAAATTCGGGAAGTACTGGCTGACGGCATCGTCAGCGAAGAAGAAGAAAGAAAACTCAAAACCATGCAAGCCAAGTACGGCATGACAAACGAACAAGTTGAAGCAATTGCTGCCCAAGTTCGAGCTGAGAAAAATTTACCCAACTAAGCCAACGGGTTTTTAACTGGGGAGGATGATTGCCGCCGGTTCTATGGTGCTGAGCGCAACAAATCCAAGCGCCAAGCCGATTTGATGCAGTCCATCGGCAACTCTTCTTTTTTCAGCAACATGTCACAAGACATGATGCACGATTTGGTCAAACTGCTTCACCCTAAATTCTTGGTGCAAGATGAAAATTTATTTTCTACTGGCGATGCTTCTTCAGAGTTCTACATCGTGCGCTCCGGTGACATCACCTCGACCAAGACGCTGTGGCCAAACAAGCCTGGGCGAATTTGGCGATTGACGCCATCCGCAGTGGCGGCGGCGAAGTGCCTAGCGCAACAGACTTGAGCAATATGAAGGAAGAGCACAACAACGCCGGCATGGCGATTTGGTTGGGCAACTTGCTGGATGTGATTCCTGAGAGCTTTGTCATTGGCACCGTCATGCTGTCTATCGTTGCCGCCAAAACCGCGGCCGGCATGACTTTGGGTTTTTGGGATGTCATGCCACTCACCCTGGTAGGTGCGCTGTTTCTTTCCAATTTTCCTGAAGCACTGTCGGCCAGCGTGAACATGAAGAGCCAAGGTTTCTCTACAGGAAAAATTATTTTCCTGTGGTCTGTGCTGACCGTGATTTGTGCCGTAGGTGCGGCATTTGGCGCTTACGTGGGTGAGTCCATTCCGCGCTCAGCCATGCTGCCAGAGGCCGCATATTTGTCCACACCTAATATGGCGGGCTTTTTTACCTTGGTGGGTTTTGTGGCGGCGGTAGGGTTCAAGCTTTTTGAATAAAGCCATGGGTATGACCATGGTAGTATTTCACGGACTTAACTCCAATGGAGACCCGTCATGGCCACGCTTTCTGTCAAATTACCTGAAGCCACCAAATCAAAATTGCAACAACATGCCAAGGCACAAGGCACCACCACCCATGCCTTGATGGTGTCAGCCATTGAAGCCTCCATGGAAAGAAGCGATCAAAAATTGAGCTTTATGAAGCAAGCCTTGGTGGCGCAGAAAAAAACCTTGAAATCGGGCGAAGCTTTTGACGGTGCGGCACTGAGTCTTTACCTCAAAGCCAAAGTCAAAGGGGAAAAAACCAAACGTCCTGCTACGGTTAAATTGGCTCAACTTCAACCCAAAGCCACATGACGCGGTGGTTGATCAGTACGGATGCCGCAAATGATTTGGAGCAACTGGTTGATTTTTTACACGCTCAACTTTCTCCACACGCTGAAGCAACCATCGATGTGATTTTGAACGGCTTGTCTCTCTTGGCCCAACACCCTGAAATAGGTCAAAAGGTGGAACACCATTTCCGCGAGTTGATCATTTCCCGCGGTAAGACAGGATATATCGCTCTTTATGAGTACGATGAAGAAAGCGATGTGGTTTTGGTATTGGCCATTCGACACCAGCGTGAAGCGGGATACCATTGAAATTCATCGAAACAAAAGGGATGTTGTTGCTATGAATTTTTGCAAACTATGGCTTGTACTTCTCTCGCTGTCGTGGGCTGTCAGTGCGCACGCTCAAGATCAGGTGTATGGCGCAGAACTCCAAGGTTTTGACTACCCAGCACCGGTGCAGAAATTCAGCTTCAACTCGCAGCAGCAGGCCGTGCACATGGCGTATTTAGACATACAACCGGCCAAAGCCAATGGCCATGTGGTTGTGTTACTGCATGGGAAAAACTTTTGTGCGGCAACTTGGCAAGCTACCTACGAGGTACTGCAAGGCTATGGTTTTCGCGTCATCGTTCCCGATCAAATTGGTTTTTGTAAGTCCAGTAAACCCAGCGCTTACCAATACAGTTTTCAGCAACTGGCGCATAACACCCATGCACTGCTGAGCTCATTGGGCATTGCGCAAGCCACTGTCATCGGTCATTCAACGGGGGGCATGTTGGCCACCCGCTATGCACTGATGTTTCCCGAATCAGTCAAGCAACTGGTGATGGTCAACCCGATTGGTTTAGAAGACTGGAAGGCCATGGGTGTGCCCAGCCTCAGCATTGACCAGTGGTACCAGCGTGAACTGCAAGTCACCGACGAGCGAATTCGCAACTATGAGCGCAGCACTTATTACGTGAATGAATGGAAGCCCGAGTACGAGCCTTGGGTGCAAATGTTGGCAGGCATGTTTCGCGGACCCGACAAGAAAACCGTGGCTTGGCATTCGGCCTTGCTCTACGACATGATCTTTAACCAACCCGTGGTCTACGAGTTTGCACTCTTAAAAGTACCCACCTTGCTGCTGATAGGTGAAAAAGACAATACCGCTATTGGCAAAGATTTGGTGAATGCAGAGCTTAAGGCGCGCATGGGCCTGTACCCCGAATTGGCCCGACGCACCGCCAAGCTGATCCCAGCGGCGCAACTGGTGCTGTTCCCCGACTTAGGTCATGCGCCACAGATGCAAAACCCTTTGCGTTTTCACACAGCCTTGGTAAACCACTTGCTGGCTTTGCAAAATTGATTTAACGCTGCACCCAGCCGCCACACACAGGGAACACCTGCCCCACAAAGCAATCTGCTTTGTCTGAGCACAGATAAGCCGCGAACTCTGCGTCTTCTTCTGCTTTCACCAATCGCCCCAAAGGAACTTCGCGGGCAAGCCGTTCTGCAAAGCGGGGGTTGGCCTGCAATTCGGGGGGAAAGTAAGTGGGGTTCTCAACAAAATTTTGTGCAATCGCATTGACTTGAATATTCAATGCAGCCAACTCCACACCCACCGCTTGCACCCATGCCAGTTGCGCACCACGTGCAGCGCTGTAGCTTGATGCACGCTTCATACCGCGCAAGGCACTGGCACTGCCCATGACCAAAAATTTGCCCCTGCCACGCACTTTCATTTGCGGCATCACTTCGCGCAACAAGCGTGGCAAGGGATGAACCATGATGTTGAACACCTGAGCCCACTCTGCATCTTGCACCTCTGCTGCCGGCGTAGCGGGAGCCGTCATCGCCAAATTGGCGACCAAGACATCGATATGCCCATGGCTTTGCACCAACTCTGTACAAGCATTAGGGAGAAGCAGTTGCCTTTGATCGGCCAGTACAGTCGCCCCATGGGACGACAGCACTTGGCATAAAGCGGGCCCCATGAAATCTTCCGCTTGGGTGACCACGATTCTCAAACCCTGCAACAAACCACTCATAAGAAGCCCTTATTCAGGTAACTCATCTTCAATGAGTTCTGGCACCAAAGGGATGAGATCTGGCTTGGGTGTGCGCTTGCCATACTTGGCCAGAATTTCCACATAAACAGACGTAGCATGTGTTTTGGCCAGCGCATCAATGGCTTCAACCAAAGCCGCCACATGCACCGCTTAAGCCGCATCAGATTGCAAACCACATTTGCAA
>JABMMR010000015.1 GCA_013205525.1 Burkholderiales bacterium
CTGACAATATGAGCGACAGAGTCAATGCTTTAGCCGCGTTGGTCCATAACCACTTGCCCCAAGCAACGCCCGCTTTGTCGTATTTTTATCAACTGTTCAAGAACGATGAATTGGTGGTGGATAAATGGTTTGCTCTGCAAGCCTCTGCCCCTGACTCGCAAGGAGAGGTCTTATCGAAAGTGAAAAAACTGTTGTTGCATGCCGACTTCAACATCGCGAACCCCAACCGCGCTCGAAGCCTTTTATCTGCCTATTGCGCCAATGCTTCAGCGTTTCACCGTACAGATGCCGCCGGTTATGTTTTTTGGAGTGAGCGTGTTTTGGAACTCGATGCGTTCAATCCCCAAGTTGCCGCCAGATTGGCGCGGTCTATGGACCGCTGGCGAAAATTAAGTGAGCCTTACCAAGGTGCGGCCAGAGAAGCACTGCGCCGCGTTGCTGCAAAATCCGACCTGAGCGCAGATGTGCGCGAAGTCATTTCAGCCTCATTACAGGAGTAAGCCATGGCTGCGTCTTTATCCCGTTACCTTGTCGAGCAGCAACGTGCTAAAGGCAATATTCCCCCCGAGTTGCGGTTGTTGCTTGAAGTGGTGGCACGTGCTTGCAAAAGCATCAGTCATGCGGTCAACAAAGGTGCCTTAGGGGGTGTTCTGGGCAGTGCACATTCCGAAAATGTGCAAGGCGAAGTGCAAAAGAAACTCGACATCATTGCCAATGAAGTGTTGATTGAGGCCAATGAATGGGGCGGCCATTTAGCGGCCATGGCCTCAGAGGAAATGGACAGTATTTATGTGGTGCCCAACCGCTACCCCCAAGGTGAATATTTGCTGTTGTTCGACCCCTTGGATGGCTCCAGCAATATTGATGTGAATGTGAGCATTGGCACCATCTTCAGCGTATTGAAAAAGCCCGAAGGAAACAGGGTTGTCTGCGAAGCAGATTTTCTTCAGAGCGGTCAAGCCCAAGTGGCCGCTGGCTATTGTGTCTACGGCCCGCAAACCACCTTGGTTCTGACGGTTGGGGACGGGGTAGCCATGTTCACCCTCGACAGTGAACAAGGCTCTTTTGTTCTCATACAAGAGCATGTGCAAATACCTGCAGACACCAAAGAATTTTCCATCAATATGAGTAATATGCGCCATTGGGATGAGCCAGTGAAACGCTATATCGATGAGTGTTTGTCGGGGCAAACAGGTCCGCGTGGCAAAGACTTTAATATGCGCTGGGTTGCCAGCATGGTCGCCGATGTGCATCGCATCCTGACCCGAGGCGGCGTCTTTATGTACCCATGGGACAAGCGTGAACCCGACAAGCCTGGCAAACTGCGTTTGCTGTATGAGGCCAACCCCATGTCTTGGCTGGTTGAGCAGGCTGGTGGTGCAGCCACCAACGGACAGCAACGTATTTTGGATATTCAACCCCAGCAACTGCATCAGCGTGTCAGCGTCTTTTTGGGCTCCAAAAATGAAGTTGACCGCGTGAGCTCATTTCATATCTAGCACTTGAAAGAACTGCCATGGCCAGCCCACCCAGCGAACTGATTCATGCTTTGGTTTTGCGCGAAATTCAAGACGGTGTGATTCGCGATGGTTTGTGGGCGCAAGCTGTGTCTGAAAGCGGCTCAGACCCACTCAAAGCAAAGTCTCGCTACATCAGCCTACGCGCTGCCAGCATGCAAACAGAAACTCAAAACTTGTTGCTTAAACAAATTCAAACCGGCATCAAGCAAGATGGATTTTTACCTAAAGATTTTTTATCAGCTTTGGATTTAAAAAAACCAAAGCCCTAAATTGTTTGACCCCCTTATTTGTAACTATTTCATTCTCATGCCCCACAAGAGCAATGTTGATAAAACACAATGAATACCCTTGTTTGTTTTTAAAACGATCATCTTTACTTCAGTATTTACCCTTGACGGGGTGGTGCACAAACCGTTTTGTTGACAGAATAGTCCTAAGGGCATCTGACACATATTTGTTAGCCCCACTTTTTTCGAAAAAGAGTAGCCATGACCTTGAATGTTGCAAGCCATTTATTACCAAGATTGAATACGACGGTGAAGATCTTTTCGGATCTTGTGTTGGCTGTTTCGGGCAAGGAGCCAGCGGCCCAATCAGTCTTTGCTGCGGCCAACGACGCCAAGGTGTCAGCCGCTCATTGCAAAACATCGCTGTTATCGGTGATTGAGTCGCAGATCATTCCGCGCCTGCTCGATGCGCACCAAGGTCCCGCACTGATTGGATTGGCCTCCAAAGAAGCCCCATCGGTTGCGGCCACTCCCCAAGACATGCAAGACTTTGCAACCGCGTGTATCGATGTCGATTCGCAAGCGGTTTTCACCCAAGTCGATGTGTTGCGCGGCAAAGGCCTGAGCGCTCAAACCATATTTTTAGATGTCATCACGCCTGCTGCCCGTCATTTGGGAGACTTATGGAATGAAGATAAATTAGATTTCACGGTGGTCGCACAAGGCTTGCTGCGCATGCACCATGCGATGCGTCATCTTGGTTATGAAACCAAAGATGGCCCGCAAATTGCAGGCGATGTTCGCCGCATCATGCTGGCCTCAGCGCCTGGGTCTCAACATATTTTGGGCTTGGCCATGGTGGCGGAGTTTTTTCGGGGCGATGGCTGGCAAGTTGTGGTGGAAATTTCAACCACTGAAAATGCATTACTGAACGCTGTCTCAAATGAATGGTTTGATGTGGTGGGTTTGTCCGTTGGGCTGCTAGAACAACTGCCCAACATTGCCGAACTGATTGCTCGTTTGAAGAAGGCTTCACGCAATCCCCATGCATTTGTGGTTTTGGGCGGACCTGCCCTGCTAGAGTCAGCAAATCAAGCCATAGCTCTCGGGGCAGATGGTATTTCCGTGAATGCCGCAGAAGCTGTAAACTTGGCTGGAGATTTACTAAAAAACAGGTAGTACCGATAGTCCCCTATGGCCTCTAAAGAACCGCCACTCATTCGCAGTAGCAAAGCATTTTCAGTAGAAATTCCTGAGGGTTCTAGCAGCGCCAAATCCAAAAAAAGTGATGTGGTGGCGGGTCTTGAAGAGGGCATTTCCCCTTCAGATCCGCATTTTGAAGCATCTTCCATGCTTTCTGAACAAGATCATGTGTCTGAAAGTAATCTCTTGCATGACACTTCTGTCAAAGTAAGCCCAGGTCCGCAGTCTAGTCATTCCAACGCCACCTTCACACAAGAGTCGATGAGCGACCATTCGGTGGTTATCGCTGATGATGGCTTGCAAGACCATATGGTGGGTATCGCTAATGATAGTTCGCAAGACCATTTCGCCGGTCTTGCACAAGATAACTTAGTTGATAACCATGCCAGCTTGCCTGGCGAAGCAATAGAAGACCGCGTTGAGGCGGTTGCTGAACCCGAGGCGCCGATTCCTTTGTTTGTCAATTCGGATGATGATTTCCCCGACGACCACATGGAAATCGAGTATCCGCCAGACGTAGACCCTAATGTTCAAGCCTTGTTAGACGAAGCATTGGTAGATCATGTAGAACAGGTCAAAGAAGACAGCGTCGTACGGGCCCAAGTAGATTTCCCTCATGAGAACGCAGTCGCACAACAGCCTGCCAAAACAAAACCCGCACCTCAACCTCAAGCTTTGGTCAAAAAAACGCCGCAGTTATTAACGTCAGACATGATCAAACAACATGAAGCCGAACTGCTTGCAAGACAGCAGCGAAACGAAGAATTTCATGGCAGGGTTGACGCTATTCGCAAAACTGTCCAAGATATTAACGCCAAGCTTGATCAAATAACACCCGATAGCAAGCCCACAAGCCATTGAGCCTTCGCAGACTTTAGGTATTGGGCCCCACATCCAAGCCTTGTGGTTGGTAACTCGCCCAGACCTTATCAATACGTCGGCCGTCTAAATCGACAACCTCAAAACGCCAACCAGCGGCATAACTGGCTTCGCTAACTTGCGGCAACCGCCCAGAGACAGCCAAAATCAAACCCGCCAAGGTGTTGTAGATCGCTTCGTCTTCTTGCGGTAAAGATTTGATATTCAGGCGCGATTTAAGCTCTTGCACAGGCATCATCCCGTCCAGCAACCAACTGCCATCCTCGCGTTGAACCGCCCAAGAAGTATCGTCTGCATTGGTTTGCACCAGTTCA
>JABMMR010000016.1 GCA_013205525.1 Burkholderiales bacterium
AAATGGCCTTTTTGCAAGCGCAAGGTGATGAAAAGCAGCATCAACATACCAACGAACACGTGGAAACCATGAAAGCCGGTAAGCATGTAGAAAGTGGAGCCATACATGCCGGAGGTGAGCTTGAGGTTTAGATCTTGATAGGCATGGAAATACTCGTAGCCTTGAACGAATAAAAACACGATACCCAGAACCACAGTGAACCACATGAAGGCTATGGTCTTGGAGCGCTGGTTGGCAATCAAAGCATGGTGGGCAATGGTGAGTGTCACGCCAGAGCTCAGCAACAAAGCGGTGTTGATGGTGGGCAACCAAAACGGCGTCATCGTTTGGAAGGGCTCAATGATGCCAGCAGGCGAGGCGGTGGCACCCGCCGCAATGCTGGGCCAAACCGCTTTAAAGCCAGGCCACAGCAAGGCATTTTCAGCGTCGGCCAACATAGGCACTGAATGTGCACGTGCCCACCACAGCGCCGAGAAGAAAGCGCCAAAGAACATCACCTCAGAGAAGATGAACCAGCTCATGCTCCAGCGAAAAGACAGATCGATCTTGCGGCCGTACAGACCAGATTCGCTCTCAGTGACGGCAGCGCTGAACCATTTGAACAACACGACCAGCCAAATCACCATGCCCAGTATCAAAGAATACTTACCCCAATTGATGTCGTTAATCCATTGGCTGGCACCCAGGATGACAAAAAACAATCCCAGTGAAGCCAAGGCCGGATAGGGAGAAGGCTCGGGTACATAGTAATGCGGCGTAGTGCCATGGGACGTGCTGCTCATCTCGACTCCTTTTATTTCGCAACCACCAGATTGACCACAACGATCAACCCGATGACAAACAACAGACCTGCCACCAAACCCACACCCAACACATGCAAAGGGGTGATGTGCGCCAGATCTTCCTGAAACTCACTGTTTTTTCGAATACCAATAAACGACCAAGACACCGCCACAATGGCGCGCCACAAGGGTCGCTTGACCGCTTCGGGTTGGGTGACGGTAGGAATATCGACGCTCATGTGCCCGACTGATTCGAAGGCACCCGCACCGCAGCGCTGGGCGCGGGAGGTATGCCGCTGCCTACTTCAAAGAAGGTATAAGAAAGCGTGATGGTGGTCACATCTTTAGACAGTTTTTTATCGATGACAAAAACCACCGGCCACATCTTTTTCTCGCCTGGCGCCAAGGTGTATTGGTTAAAGCAAAAACATTCAACCTTGTTGAAATGCGCGGCGGCTTGCTTGGGTGCGTAGCTGGGAATGGCCTGCGCGGACATGGCGCGGTCTTGCACATTTTGAAACTCGTACATGACCGTGGCCATTTCGCCTGGATGGACCTGAAGGCTGTTTTGCATGGGCTTGAACTGCCAAGGGCCGCGCGCATTGGCGTCGAACTCTACGGTGATGAGGCGACTGGTGTCGACTTGGCTGTTTTTGGGCTCTGCCAAGCGGGCATTGCCAGAACTGGGCAGCTCTTTTTCACCCAAGGCCAAAATATTGATGCCCGTCATCTCGCAAATTGCCAAATACAAAGGTACCAGCGCATAGCCAAAACCAAACATGGCTAAGGCCACCACAGCGAGTTTTCGCAACATCAGCAAGTTGGCTTGGCGCAGACCCATGGCTTTGGCTTAAACGGGGTTCAGCAAAGTGATCTTGGCAAAGATGCCGATGAAAAAAACAACCGATACCGAGATCAATATCAGGCCTAGGCGGAGGTTGTTTTTTTTCTGTTGGGGCGTCATGGCAAAGGTTGTCGCTGCAAAGATCAGGCCACGATACGGGTAGCGTCGCGGTTGAGCTTGGGCGGTGTCTCAAAGGTGTGGAAAGGTGCGGGAGAAGGAACTTCCCACTCCAAGCCTTCAGCAGCTTCCCAAGGACGCTGAGGGGCTGGCTCGCCCTTGCCGCGCATGGTTGGCAACACCACAAAGAAGAAGAAATACACCTGAGCAAAACCAAAGGCAAACGCACCCACAGAAGCCAGCGCGTTGAAGTCAGCGAATTGCATGGGGTAGTCGGCATAACGACGTGGCATGCCAGCCAAGCCCAAAAAGTGCATGGGGAAGAAGGTCACGTTGAAGGAAATGAGAGTCCACCAGAAGTGAATCTTGCCGCGGGTTTCGTTGTACATGACACCGGTCCATTTGGGCGACCAGTAATAGTAGCCTGCGAACATGGTGAACAAGGAACCCGCCACCAACACATAGTGGAAATGCGCCACCACGTAGTAGCCGTCTTGCAGTTGCAAGTCAATGGGGGCCATGGCCAAGATGAGGCCGGTAAAGCCACCCATGGTGAACACGAAGATGAAACCCACGGCAAACAACATGGGGGTTTCAAAGGTCATGGAGCCGCGCCACATGGTGGCGATCCAGTTGAACACCTTCACGCCCGTAGGAATAGAGATCAACATGGTGGCGTACATGAAGAACAACTGACCCGTGACCGGCATGCCGGTGGTGTACATGTGGTGGGCCCA
>JABMMR010000169.1 GCA_013205525.1 Burkholderiales bacterium
AGACTTGATCGAGGTGGCTTCGGTGGTAGAAATGACGGAACAAGATTTTTTCTAACAACCAGCCAAAGGCCACACTGAGTAGCGTGCCCACCACTATGGCCAAGGCCAAATTGCCCCAAGCCGCGGTCAAGGCATAAGCCATGTAAGCGCCCAGCATGTAAAAAGCGCCGTGGGCCAAATTGACCACGCCCATGATGCCAAAAATCAAAGTCAAACCCGCTGCGAGCAAAAACAGCAGCAAGCCGTATTGAACACTGTTGAGCAGTTGAATGGAAAAATTAGCGAGATCCATCAACCCAACTTGCAACCCACGCCTGAATCGGACAGCGCTTTGGCGGCGACGCCCAAGACGACGTTTTCTTTGCCTTTGACGACCCGCAAATACATGTCTTGCACGGGGTTGTGCGCTTTGCTCATGGTCCATTTGCCTCGCGGGCTGTCAATGACTGCGCCCTCCATGGCGGCGTAAAGCGCTTTTTTATTCGACAAGTCACCGTTCACAGCTGCCGCGCCTTGCAGCAACAACAAGCCCGCGTCATAGCCTTGAACCGCAAACACATCGGGCTGCATTTTGTAGGTTTTGGCATAGGCCAAGCGAAAAGCATCGTTGCGCTTTGTGGCCAGCGAAGCGCTGTAGTGCAGCGTGGTCATGATGCCTTGGGCCGCAGGGGCCAGCTCATCATCAAGCAAGCCTTCGGTGAGAAAGCCCGAACCATACAAAGGAATCTTGCCAGCCAAACCTGCCGCAGCATAGTCGCGTATGAACTTGGAAGCGCCACCGCCAGAAAAAAAGCAAGCCACCGCGTCTGGTTTGATGGAGGCGATTTCTGTCAGCAGGGCTTGGAACTCGACGTTGGGAAAGGGCAGGCCCAACTCTTTGACGATGGTGCCGCCGGCGGCGGCGAAGCCTTGCTTGAAGCCTTCACCGGCTTCGTCACCTGCGGCGTATTTCCAAGTGATCCAAACTGCCTTTTTGTGACCCTTGTCGACCATCACTTTGCCCAAAGCTTGTGTGGTTTGGCCGTTGGTAAAAGAGGTGCGAAACACATTGGGCGCGCACAGTGCGCGGGTGGCAGCGTGCATGCCTGCATTCGGAATGATGCTCAGCACACCGGTTTCACGGGCAACTTTGTGTATGCCCATTTGCACACCCGAATGAACCGTACCTATCAACACATCCACTTTGTCTCGTTGCACCAGTTTGCTGGCGTTTTCAACACCTTTGGAGGGTTCGGACTCGTCATCAACTTTAAAGAACTCAAGCTCGCGCCCACCCACTTTGCCGCCGGCTTCTTGCAAAGCCATGCGAAACCCGTTGTCAATGGCCACACCCAGCTGGGTAAAGGTGCCGGTATAGGGCAGCATCAAGCCAATGCGAAGCTTGGTGTTTTGCGCATGTGCGGGCAACCACCAGCCAGAAGACGCTGCGCCCACCATGGCGGCTGAGTGTGTCAGCAATTGTCGGCGTGAGGTCATGAAGTTCTCCTGATTTGAGGTCTTAAGTTGAAAGTGCACGCAGTTTAAAGCGTTGTATTTTGCCCGTGGCCGTTTTGGGCAGTTCATTCACAAACTCTATCCAGCGTGGATATTTATAAGGCGCAAGCTGCGATTTAACGTGGAGTTTAAGCTCATCTGCCGTCAGAGTTTGCCCCGGCTTGCACACCACAAATGCTTTGGGCTTGGTCAAGCCCTGTTCGTCATCCACCCCGATGACGGCAGCTTCCAAAACACCAGCGTGCGTCATCAGCGAGGCTTCGACCTCAAAAGGCGACACATAAATGCCACCGACTTTGAGCATATCGTCGCTGCGCCCGCCGTAGGTGTAAAAACCATCGCTGTCGCAACTGTATTTGTCGCCGCTGCGGGTCCACTCGCCCGCAAAGGTATGTTTGGTTTTTTCGCGGTTATTCCAATACATGATGGCCGATGTGGGACCTTGGATGTGCAGTTCACCCAACTCACCTGCAGCGCAGGGCTGTCCTTCGTCATTCACCAAGCGCAAGGCGTAACCTGGCACCACTTCACCGGTTGTGCCGTAGCGAACACGGCCTGGGCGGTTGGATAAAAAGATATGCAGCATTTCGGTCGAACCAATGCCATCCAAAATAGCCACGCCAAACTCAGCCTGCCAGCGCTTGCCAATTTCTGCGGGCAAGGCTTCTCCTGCGCTGGTGCACACCCGCAAATTCAAGTCTTTGGCAACTGGGCGACTGGCATCTGCAAGCAGGCTGGCAAACAGTGTGGGCACACCATAAAACACGGTGGGTTGATAGGTCTTGAGTACGGTAAACACATCAGCGGCTATGGCTCTTTTACCCAGCAGCACCGTGGTGGCGCCAAGTGCCAGTGGAAAACTCAATGCATTGCCCAAGCCATAGGCGAAGAAAAGCTTGGCGGCTGAAAACACCACATCGTTTTCTTTTAAGCCCAGCACGTCTTGCGCATACAAACGCGCTGTTTGAATGATGTGGCTGTGCAGATGCAGCGTTCCTTTGGGCGAGCCGGTGGAGCCACTGGAGTAAAGCCAAAAACACACATCATCTGCCAAGGTGGGCGCGCAAGCAGCTATGGGTTGAGAAGCTTTGAGCATGTGCGCAATGCTGATGCCTTGCTCGGTGGTCTCAGGTGAATCCCAAAATACTTTGGGGTGTGATGGGCTGCTGGCAAGCGCATCCGCAAACTGTGGCCACAGCGCATGTGAGACCACCAAGCCATGCGCTCTGGAGTCTTGCAACATGTACGCATAGTCTTGCGGCGTCAGCAAGGTATTCACCGCAATCGGTATCACCCCCGCCAAGATTGAGCCTAAAAACGCTACCGGCCAAAGCAAGCCATCGTGCATGCAAAGCAATAACCGCTGCTCTTGCTGAAACCCTTGGGCTAACAAGCCTTGCGCAAAACGCTGGGCTTGAACATTGAGTTGAGCAAACGTCAAGGTGTCCCCAGTGCTTGCATCGATGTAAGCCGTCTTCTGCTGTCGATGCTTATGCCGCGAAAGTAAATCTTGCGCGGCGTTGTAAATACGGGGAATTTCCAAGGCGGGCTGAGGACTTTGGTATACACGGGGACTGGCATTCATAAGTGCTGATTATTGCTTACATTTGAATGCAACAAAATGCAGATTTCAAGAACGCTCTCGTTCGGGC
>JABMMR010000170.1 GCA_013205525.1 Burkholderiales bacterium
GCCCCAGCCCCAGCCCCAGCCCCAGTTGCGGCACCTTCACCTGCACCTGCACCTGCACCTGCAACTGCACCTGAGCCAGCAGCTTCTGTGTCATCCAAAGTCACTTACGCCGCTGATGCGTTCTTTGATTTTGATAAATCTGTCATCAAGCCTGAAGGCAAAGCCAAGCTTGATGATTTGGCCGGTAAAGTCAAGGCCATCAATTTGGAAGTCATCATTGCTGTTGGGCACACCGACTCAGTGGGTTCCGATGGATACAACCAAAAACTCTCTATTCGCCGTTCACAAGCTGTGAAGGCTTATTTGATCAGCAAAGATATCGACAAAACCCGCATTTACACCGAAGGCAAAGGCGAGAAGCAGCCTGTGGCTGACAACAAGACCAAAGATGGTCGCGCCAAAAACCGTCGCGTTGAAATTGAAGTGGTTGGTTCACGTAAGAACTGATTTTCAATTCAGTCCCCTGAAACCCCGCTTGCGCGGGGTTTTTTTATGTCCGCCATTTATCAGACAATATCCTCATGAACACCATCAATGTAGACCCCGCCGAACTTGCCAAGTTCTCCGACCTCGCCCACCGCTGGTGGGATGTCAACAGCGAATTCAAACCCCTGCACCAAATCAACCCCCTGCGCTTGGGGTGGATTGAAACATTTGGCAAGCTGCAAGGTTTGCAGGTGCTTGATGTGGGCTGCGGCGGGGGCATTTTGTCGGACGCCATGGCGCGTGCCGGCGCCCATGTCACGGGCATCGACTTGGCCACCAAGTCGCTCAAGGTGGCGCAGTTGCACGCTTTGGAAACCCAAACCCCCAACATCACTTACCGCGAGGTCAGCGCCGAGGCCATGGCAGTCGAGCAGCCCGCCCGTTTCGATGTGGTGACATGCATGGAAATGTTGGAACATGTTCCCGACCCGGCCTCCGTGGTTAAAGCTTGTGCGACCTTGCTCAAGCCGGGCGGCAGAGTGTTTTTCTCAACCCTCAACCGCAATCCAAAATCTTTTTTGTTTGCGATTTTGGGTGCTGAATATGTGCTGAATCTGCTGCCCAAAGGCACGCATGCCTACGACAAATTTATCCGTCCCAGCGAGTTGGCGGCTTTTTGCCGTGAAGCAAACTTGAATACTTTGGCCATGCGCGGTTTGCAATACAACCCGCTGACGCAACGCTATTGGCTAGACGCCAATACCAGCGTCAACTACATGCTGGCCACCCAGCGCGAGGCTTGAGATGCCCTTGCCGCAAGCCGTGTTGTTCGACTTGGATGGCACCCTTATAGACAGCGCCCCTGACTTGGGAGCGGCCGCTGACAAAATGCGCACCGATCGCGGTTTGCCTAGCCTAGACTACGCGCTTTACCGTCCCATGGCCGGCTCTGGCGCTCGTGGCATGCTTGAAATTGCTTTTGGCATGGGGCCAGAGCACCTCGATTACGAGGCCTTTAAAGATGAGTTTTTAAACAATTACGAGCGAGCTATGACGGTGCGCACGGCCATCTTTGATGGTGTACATGACTTGCTGGCGGATTTAGCAGTTCTTGGGCTTCAATGGGGCGTAGTCACCAACAAGCACCAACGCTTTACTTTGCCCCTGACGGCACAAATCCCGATGTTTGCCGCGGCCCAAGCCATCATCAGTGGCGACACCACACCACACGCCAAACCGCATCCCGAGCCCCTGTTTGAGGCGGCGCGGCGTATGCAACTGCCGCCCGAGCAATGTTGGTATGTGGGTGACGACGAACGCGACATCGTGGCGGGCAAAGCCGCCGGTATGACCACGGTTGCCGCCCACTATGGTTATTTGGGCAGTCAGGCCCAAGTGCACAGCTGGGGTGCGGACCACATCATCCATTCCCCCTTGGCTTTGGTCGATCTGCTTCGACAGGCGTAGAATCAACATTTCTTGGGGCTGCATTGGTTTCGACATGGGTTCGGACGCGGCGCAGGGCATGTCGAGGTTCTGTCACCTCGTAAATCCGCAGAAAAAAACTAACTGCAAACGACGAACGTTTCGCACTCGCGGCTTAAACCCGCGAGCCTTGCAACAGTTGGCCAATAGGCTGGGCAAGGGGGGTCGCAAGACCGTCCAGGCTGCAAGGTAATTCATATCGGCTGGCTTCTCATCGGGTACCTTGATGAGGAGCGAGAAAATAGGGTGCTGGTTTGGGGTGCAGCGTGTCGCTGCGCGGCACCTTGAATGAGACAAAAAATCAGACGACTACACATGTAGAACTGTCCGAAAAAGACTTGTGGACGCGGGTTCAAATCCCGCCAGCTCCACCAAATGCAAGTTTAAAAGCCGCTAAGTTTCACCACTTAGCGGCTTTTTTATTATTTGTCGGATACATCAGCGAAGTGCAACTCCCTCGATTTCAGCGATTAAGGGTTGAGTGATGCGGGCTGTTTGAAGTCAGTAGTGTTCCGGCGTCACATTGAATTCAGATGCTTGCCAATTCGGTTAAGTAGCTGATCGAAATCCGGCTGTCCTTGGTGGTAGAGCGCAGAGGATTTTTTGTATTCCCGAGCAAAAAGATCTCGCTGCCCAGAATCGTTCAGGGTGAAGGCTGGATTCTTGGCGATCACCAATTCATCACCAGACCGAAAGCGCTTCTGTTTCCGTTCTTGGTATGCCGTTGTACTCATGAATTCCTGCACTTCCTGCAACCCAAGCAAGCAATACACGTCGTAGTAGTGGCGCAGAAAGTTGCCGGGAAATTTTTGAGCCTCAGCTAA
This sequence comes from Burkholderiales bacterium, assembly GCA_013205525.1. GTDB lineage: Bacteria > Pseudomonadota > Gammaproteobacteria > Burkholderiales > Burkholderiaceae_C > Limnohabitans. The sequence goes on from JABMMR010000170.1 coordinate 2,736, forward strand.
ACGGCGGTACTTGGTCGAAATGGTTTGGAGCTTCTCTACGAAAGTGTGAGTCGGCGCGTAGCAGGGCACATCGGCGGCACGGTTGTCGACAACTTCAACGCCCCGGCTCAACGCGAAATCTAAAGCCCAAGAGGAGATGGTGACGGGTCGGTTGGGTGCGGTATCGTCGAACCCCAGTTCTAGAAGGATGCCATCTTTCAAACCTGTGATGGTGGTAGCGCGGGGTGAGTAGACGAGCCGAATGCCTGCGCTGCGCATTTTTTCGTCGTCAAAGAAGGTGTCCCGCTCAACACTTTCAATACCAGGGATGCGGATGCGTTTTGACAACTCGTCGTAATAAGCACGCCGCGAATCGATGTGTGCAGGTTTGTCCTGGTTGCGTCCAGTTTTGACATCCATGTCAGCAGGCGGCTCGATGCGGATGTCAATGTCTTCTGAGAAACGATGGATGACCCCGAAGCCTTTGGACAGGGAAGTGCCGCCCTTTAATTCGAACACAAAGCCTTGAGCTTGGAGCCCCCAAAGGCTGTGCATGATCCAGTAGTCTTTTTCGACCAGCATGGGGTCGAGCGCGCGCTCGTTTGCGACAACCGCAAGCAATTGATCGAAGTCACGTCGTTCGTGAAGAAAGTTAGCCACCGACCCACTCCCGAACGCGTTTGCGAGTGGCCATGTTGCCGTAGTTGTCCAATGCCTCTTGGAGTCGAGGTTGATTAAAAGACATCAGCTTGTTGCGTGCCTGGCTCAGCACCGCGTCACGGTCTTCGGCCAATTCCTCCAAGTTGTTCAGCAGGTCTACATACAAAAATTCGGACGTTAGTTTTTTGGGGAAGCGAGGCTTTACTCGGAAATTAAACTCTCGGTTGCCCAGCTTAAAAACGCCATGACGTTTGTGGTTATAGACCAGCGTGCTGTTGTAGAGCTGGGTGGTGCCTAGGCTTACCGTGTTGTATGAGGACGGAGAAAACACCAAAAAATCCTTGTCACGCAGAAATCCTCTCACCATCTGTTCGTCAGTGGGTGGCAAGGGACCAAAGTTCGATTGCTTTGGTGCGTAGTAAAGCCCCTGAGCCAGTTTTTTGAGCAGCCCAGTGGACACCAGTTCATTCAGATGCCGATCAACTGCATTACTCAGACGAGCGAGATCCTCACGCCGATAGACACGGCCGGCCTGCAGCTCGTCCGCAAGGTGCGCAGTGGCACCCCTTAGGGGAGGCGTTAATAGTGTGGCGGCTGCGGGCATGGAGGATTTTTCATTGAAATTTCATGCATTTTAGCGCTTCTTGCCCGACGTGTCATTCCCCTTAATTTGAGTGCATTCTTGGACTGCGGACGCGGATTCAATGGTGATTTACGGAATTGAACCGCTGTCCGCAAATCGTTAGAACTGCTCACTTTGAAATGGCTATTCCCATCGGGGGAGTTGCCTACGAATTGGGGAATGGGAGGCTGTGTGCAGTGCGCGAGCCATGTTGCCCTGTTGGTTGGCCAAAGCGGTCAGCGAAGTTATGGCGCATGGCTGAGTCATGGTTCTCTCTAGGCCGGGATGATCAGGGTATATTAAGAGCCTTTCAATAAATGCTAGCCCATTTAATGCCAAGTTTAAAGGCCGCTAACAACATACCGTTGGCGGCTTTTTTTTGAATCTGATCTTATGACCGTTTTTTCTACCCAAGCCAGCTTGACCGAGCTTGACCCAACCGCTTTGCGCCGCTGCATGGCTTCCTTCGTCACCGGTGTGACGGTGATGACGGTTTTGGACGCAGACGGCAAGCCGGTAGGTTTGACCGCCAACTCATTCAGCTCATTGTCACTCGACCCACCTTTGATTGTGTGGAGTCTGCGCCTGAATTCCAGCAGCATGCCCATCTACCAACAGGCCCAGCGTTTTGTGGTGAATATCTTGGCGGATGACCAAATCGACATTTCCAACCGCTTTGCCAAATCAGCGCCCGATCGCTTCAATGGTGTTTCCTACCAACCGGGAATGGCTGGCGTGCCATTGATCGACGGCTGTATCGCTTACCTTGAATGCAAATTAGAGGCCACTTACCCCGGTGGAGACCATTTACTGTTTGTTGGGCGCGTCGAGCGCATACAGCAAACCGAGCGCCCCCCCTTGGCCTTTGTGGGTGGCAACTATGTGGCGGTTAAAGCCCTTACGCCGTGACTTTCACGCCTTTCCAAAAAGCCACGCGACCGCGAATTTCCTCGGCCTGCGGCTTGGGGTCGGCGTAGTACCAAACCGCATCGCTGTTGAGTTCGCCGCTAACCAACAAAGAGTAATAACTGGCTTGGCCTTTCCACGAACAGGTGGTTTTGTGGTTGCTGGGGGAAATGAATTCAGGCTTTAAAGCGCTCAAGGGAAAGTAGTGGTTGCCCTCGACTAAAACAGTATCGTCGCTTTGGGCGACCACGGTGTTGTTCCAAACAGCTTGCATACTTTGTTTCCTTGGGTTTTGAGAGGTTTGGACGATTATCGTCGGTGGGCGGGCAAACCCCCTATGAAGCATGAATAGAAAAACTATAATTTTGTCGAAATAAACCGATTTATCAAATTCGCGCAATTTATATTATTTAATCCTCTGGAGTTTTCCCTATGTCTTACGAAATGACACCCACCTGCGCTTGTTGCGCCCCCGCACCTGTGCGTTCAGGCCAAGGCCTGAACCGCCGTGGTTTCTTGAACTTTGGCGCGGCCGGCGTGGCTGGCACGGCCTTGGCC
>JABMMR010000171.1 GCA_013205525.1 Burkholderiales bacterium
AGCGCAGACCAAGCCAATCCCCTCTTCAGTGCCAGCCGCCTCGGTTTCCATGTCCTCTAGCAACACCCCGCCAGAAAAATCTTCCGACATCGTGGTGAGTGAAAAAGAAGAAGTGCTCAGTTCAAGCGTGGCGTCCAGCCCTGTTTCGGCGGTGGTTGCGCCCACAGCGCCTGTAGCGGTGGCGCCTGTGTTGCCCCCCGAACCTGCACCAGCAGCAAAAAAACCTGCAGAAATAGCGGCAGAAAAATCTGTATCTGCTGACGATGTCAGTTGGGTCGCCAAATTAGACGCCGATACTTGGGTCTTGCAGCATGGCGCTTTTGACAGCTTGGCCGAAGCCAAGTCATTTCAAGCCAACTCCAGTTTGTTTAAATCAGCCCAAGTGTTGTTCAGTCAGCGTAAAGGGGCTAAATCTTTTTACATTGTCTTGACCGGCCCTTATGCTGACAAAGCGATGGCGGAGACCCAAATCCGGCAAAATCCTGCCATGGCCAAGGCTTGGTTGCGGACCTCGAAATCTTTGAAAGCCCAGTTCCAGGACTGATGTCAGTAAGGACTTTTCAAGTTGTCCGTTTAGCGGTCGACTTCTACTGCGGAGAATAATATATGAGCAGTGAAGATATTTTTAACGACAAACCTTTGCCCGAGCTTGGTGCAAAAGACGCGGCCAAAGCTTCAGTCGCCGAGCATGTGTTCGAGCGCAGCAGCGCGTCTCCTGCCACAGTCATTCCATCTGCTTCTAGCACCGACGAATTCCCCGATGAGCCCGAGCCCGAAACAGAGCCCATGGGCGAGCCTGAGCCGCTGGACGCAGAGTTTGTCGAGCCACAAAGCAGCTACGGTCTTTCAGACCCCGCCAGTTTGGCGGCCGCCGGAACAGGCGAACTACATGACCCCGAATTGGCCACACAACAGGCCCAAGAAACCGCGCAAGCGACTTTAGGCTTGGCCCCAGGCCCAACCCCAGACCCAGACCCAGGCGCAGCGCCGAGCTTGGCCCTGGTTGTGAGCAATGCCCCTTTGACCCCCGGCGACCTGCCATCCATCAAGGCTTCACAGCCCCATTTAGCCCATTTGGCTCAAGTTGGGCTCACCCAGTCCGATACTTGGGATAAGCAGATCAAGCCAAGGATTGAGCATTTGCAGGGACAAATCCTTGAAATCAACGACCGGCTCGATCATTTGACGACCCGAAAATACCGATAAGGACTGTAGCCATGGCGCAAGATCAGGAAAACGCAAATACGGGCGAAGCTGGCGCGTTTTTGGCCGAACCGCCTGCTGCTGCGCAGGATGGGTTGGCTACAGGTATCGACAATTTGCAATCGCAAGCCTTAGATGGCGGCGAAGTTTCGCGACAACTCGAAGACCTCACCGGCGTGGTGCTGAGTTCGGCTGAGGTTTCCACCCGCTCTGCCGAAGTGGCTGCCAATATCAGCGAAGAAATGCGCAATGTGATGCTCCGAGTCGACGACATGGGCAAGCGCAATGTGCTGCATTCTCGGGTGATGTTGGTTGGCTTGCTCAGTTTTTTACTGATTGCGGTGGGCACTTTTTTTGCTATTTCCACCCGCTTGCAACAAAACATTCGCCAACTCGATGCCCTGTCTTTGGCCGTGGGCAAGCGCGTCGTTGAACTCGACGCCACCATCGCAGCCTTTGGCGACACCACCAAAGGCTTGGGTGACACCACCGAAAAACTCACCGGCATGGAAGAGCGGCAAGTCAAGCTTGATGGCATGTTTGAAACCAAAATGGAAGACTTGAACAAGCTGTTCACCAAGATGCCCGAGCAAATTGCCGGTCAGGTCAATGGTCAAAGCGAGAAAAGTTTAGATGCCAAATTGCAGAATTTGCAAAAAAGCATACAAGCGGTAGAAGCCAAAATGCAGGCTTTGTCGGCCAAAGCTGCTGCGCCCGCGCCCGCGCCGGTACAAAACAACCAAGCGGTGATTGCCGAAATTCAAAAGCTGAAAAAAGATTTGGAAACCGCTTTGGCGGCCAACCAAGTGGCGACCAAAGCCGCTTACGAGCGTGAAAAAGCAGCTGATAAAGCAGCTGATAAAGCAGCCATTGCTGCTGCGCGTAATCCCCCTTTGAGCTTGGCCCCTGCACCAGAGGTTAAATCCTCACAAACCAAGGCCGCAGAGCTAAAGGCCGCAGAGCTAAAGGCCGCGCAAGACAAGTTGGCTGAAGCCCGGGCGGCAGAAGCCAAAGCGCAGGCCAAAGCGGCGGCTGAAGCCAAGGCCGCTGAAGACGCCAAAGCAGCCGAAGCCAAAGCCAAGTCGGACGCCAGAGCGGCCGAAGCTCGCGCAAAAGCGATTGAAACCAAAGCGGCGGCCGAAAGGGCTGCTGCTGCCTCGCAAGCGCCGGCGATTCCTCCACGTGTACAACCCAAAGAAGACCGTGTGGTCTTCCCCCGCGCCAATACCGATAACTAAGCTGTTGCTTGTGCGTTGGGTGCCTCAAGCTGGAAATGCTGGGCGCTGGCCAAGGGCCAAAATTCTTTAAACGGCGCGGGCAGCTCGCCGCTGCTTTCTTGCAGTAAACGCCCCTGTGCCAGGCTGGGGTACACATCTTGTAGCGAACAGGTTTGGTGTGCGCTGAGGCGGCGCATGATGTGCTTGGCTTGCAGTTGTTGGGGTGTTTGTAAACCCGCGGCTTGCAGCAACTCCTTCAAAGACTCCAAGGTCTGGTGGTGAAAGTTTTTCACCCGCTGCGCTTTGCTGGGCACCACCAAGGCCATTTGCCGTTGCGGGTCTTGGGTGGTGACGCCCGTGGGGCAGTTGCCGGTATGGCAGGTTTGCGCTTGTATGCAACCCAAGGCAAACATGAACCCTCTGGCACTGTTGCACCAGTCGGCACCCAAGGCCAAGACCCTCACCATGTCAAAGCTGCTGATGATTTTGCCGCTCGCACCCAGTCGAATTTCAGAGCGCAGGTTCACCCCGCGCAAAGTGTTGTGCACCAAGTGCAAGCCCTCCAGCATGGGCATGCCCATGTGGTCGGAAAACTCCAAGGGAGCGGCCCCCGTGCCGCCTTCTGCACCATCGACCACGATGAAGTCAGGTGTGATGCCGGTCTCGAGCATGGCTTTGACAATCGCGAACCATTCCCAAGGGTGACCGACGCACAGCTTAAAACCTGTGGGTTTGCCGCCACTTAAGGTGCGCAGTTGCTGCACAAAAGCCAGCAACTCGGTGGGCGAAGAAAAAGCGCTGTGCGAGGCGGGCGAGACGCAGTCATGGTCGCCGCTCACACCGCGCGCCTCGGCAATTTCGGGCGTCATTTTGGCCGCTGGCAGCACGCCACCATGCCCCGGTTTGGCGCCTTGGCTGAGCTTGATTTCAATCATTTTGACCTGCGCCTGGCTGGCTTGGCGGGCAAAGCCCTCGGGGTCAAAACGGCCTTGCTCGTCGCGGCAACCGAAGTAACCCGAGCCAATTTCCCAAATCAGGTCGCCGCCATGCATGCGGTGGTAGCGTGAGATCGAACCCTCGCCCGTGTCATGGGCGAAGCCGCCCATCTGTGCGCCTTGGTTCAAGGCCATGATGGCATTGGCACTCAAGGCACCAAAGCTCATGGCCGAGACATTGAACAAGCTCAAGGCGTAGGTTTGGCTGCAGTCTTTGCCGCCCACTTGCACCCGAAAGTCGGGGCTGGCAATGTGTGTGGGTGCCATTGAGTGGGTCAGCCATTCAAAGCCTTGGTCCGACACATTGAGTTGTGTGCCAAAAGGGCGCTTGTCGGATTGGCCTTTGGCGCGGGAGTAAACCAGTGAGCGTTGAGCGCGTGAAAAAGGCGCAGCCTCGTTTTCGCTTTCAATGAAATATTGGCGAATTTCAGGCCGAATGAACTCCAGCAAAAAACGCAAGTGACCCAAAATAGGGTAGTTGCGCAAGACGGCATGGTGGGATTGCAGTAAATCATGCACACCTATGGCGCTGAGCAGGGCAAACAACAGCAACCATACACTGAGCTGCCCGCCAGCGAACCAAACCAATAGGCACAGACAAAAGCCGCCTAAGCTGATGAAAAAAGTGGTGTAGCGAACCGGAAAGGCGACGCGAACAGACTGAAGGCGTTGCAGAACTGCGGAAAGATCAAGCATGGGTGGATGTCTCCTGGGACGCCACCCGTGCTTTTGGCCTTAGGGTGGCGAATTGCGCAAACGTGAAGCCAATCTGGCTTGTGCCAAAGAGGATACCTCAGCGCGTAAGCGAGCCAATGACAGTTGTTGGTCCGCCGAGCGTTGGATTTCTTGCAAGTCTTTCAAAATCGTGTTGCGCAGCGCATCGAGCTCCACATCAATCGTGGACAAACGCTTGCGCAACTCGCGTTGCTGGTTCATGCGCTGGCTGAGCAAACTCACGCTGCCGGCGATGACCTTCCAGTTCTGGGCCAAATCATCTTGGGCGGGACGGTTGAGTTGCTCAAAAAGCTCGCCCAGCAAGGGGTCTTGCAAGACTTCGCCAGACGCTTGTTCAATTGGGGGAGGTTCTGGCGGGTCAACAGGCTCATGGTCGAAGTTGTGCACCTGCGCCCAACCCATGCCCGGGTCGTACTGCTTCAAACCTTTGAAAGCGAGAAATTTTTCTTCAGCCATGGTCTGCTCGCTGGGGGTTTGTGGCTTCAGAGTTTGGCCGCGCTGCCGCGTGCCAAACGTTTGAGAAATTCGGGAATACCTAATTGCGATAAGGAACGGGAGTTGACGATGGCTTCGTCAGATTCAGCCGTCTTGCGTTGGCGATAACGACCCAGCACCGAGTACTGCGAAGCATTGGGAATGGCCTCCAGCACACTGGCTTTGGCGGGCACCAAGGGCACACGCGCAAGGCTGGCGTCTTGTTCGGTCAGTTTGACTGGGGCGGGCTTGCGCGGCTGGCTCGATTGCGCCATGCGGATTTCACGGGCAGCGCAAATCGCTTGGCCAAATTCACGGAAAGACTCGCCACCCATGTCTTGTGCGTCCATCAGGTATCCGCG
>JABMMR010000172.1 GCA_013205525.1 Burkholderiales bacterium
CGCCATCAGCTCTTGGTGGGTCAACCTGTTCGGTCATGCCAACCCACGCATCAACGCCGCATTAAAAAACCAACTGGACACTTTGGAGCATGCCATGTTGGCTGGCTTTACCCATGAGCCGGTGGTGTCCCTGTCTGAAAAGCTCTCGGCCTTGACCGAAGGTGCTTTGGGACATTGTTTTTATGCCTCAGACGGTGCCAGCGCAGTGGAGATTGCGCTGAAGATGAGTTTTCACAGTTGGCGCAACCAAGGCCTTGGCACGAAACAGGAGTTTGTGTGTTTGAAAGGTGGCTATCACGGAGAAACTGTGGGGGCGCTGGGTGTGACCGATGTGCCTATCTTTCGAGACGCCTATGACGCATTACTGAGGCCTGCTCACACCATCATGTCGCCCGATGCCAGACAGTCAATGGCCGGTGAGACTGCAGACCAAGTGGCGCTGCGTGCAGCCAGAGAACTTGAAACCCTGCTCCAAGCGCGGGCAGCGCATATCAGTGCTGTCATTATCGAGCCCTTGGTGCAATGCGCTGGCGGCATGGCCATGCACAGCCCGGTGTTCGTGCAGGAGGTAAGGCGCTTATGCACGGCCTTCAATGTGCATTTGATCGCTGATGAAATTGCGGTGGGTTGTGGACGAACCGGTCATTTTTTTGCTTGCCAGCATGCCGCTGTGTGGCCTGATTTTTTATGTTTATCCAAAGGCATCAGCGGGGGCTATTTGCCCTTGTCACTGGTGATGACCCGCGACGATGTTTACGCTTCTTTTTACAGCGACAGCATGGCGCGTGGCTTCTTGCATTCGCATTCCTACACGGGCAATCCACTGGCCTGTCGAGCTGCTCTGGCCACATTGGAAATTTTCGAGAAAGACAATGTGATTGCCCAAAACCGAGTGCTGGCAGATCGACTCAGCAACGAGCTTGCACCTTTGGCTGCGCATGCCAAGGTAAAGCACTTTCGCCAGCAAGGCATGATCTGGGCCTTCGATGCGCAAGTAGAAGACCCGCAACTTGCTGCCACTTTTTCTAGGCGCTTCTTTGCCAGTGCGTTGAAACATGAGTTGCTGTTGCGACCCATAGGCACCACCGTTTATCTGATGCCGCCTTATATATTGACCGATGCAGACACGCGGTTTTTGGCCGAGCGTTTGCAAACCGTTTTTGATGAAGTGATGAGCGCATGATCTATCCCAAATTGGATGCGTTGGCGACTCTTTTGTCGACATTGGATACCCAGGGCTTGCATCGCTCAAGGACTACGGTTGAGTCTGCCAGTCACGGGCATATGCTGGTGGAGGGTCGACGGTTGCTCACCTTCAACAGCAACGATTACTTGGGTTTGGCGTCACACCCTCAGGTGGTAGAAGCCCTCAGGGAAGGCGCATCTTTGTATGGCGCTGGCAGCGGTGCATCGCATTTAATTAGCGGTCATTCACAAGCCCATGACCGCCTGGAAGAATCACTGGCCACATTTTTATCACCTTATCTGCCCTCTGCTCGGGCCCTGTATTTCAGTACCGGCTATATGGCGAACCTAGGGTTACTCAGCGCATTGGCTGGTACTGCCGCAGGCGATATTTGCTTTTTCTCTGACAAGTTGAATCACGCTTCATTGATTGACGGCATACGTTTGAGCCGTGAACCTTTTCAAATTTATGCCCACGCAGACATGGCCGATTTATCCTTGAAACTGTCTGCTTGCCAAACTGGCACCAAGGTGGTGGTGACCGATGGCGTGTTCAGCATGGATGGCGACATAGCGCCACTGCCTGAGCTACTTCGCTTGTGCGAGCAGCACGGCGCATGGTTGCTGGTGGATGATGCGCATGGTTTTGGTGTTTTAGGTGACACCGGTGCTGGCGTGTTGCAGCATTTCAATCTCAGTTCTCCGCAATTGATTTATATGGGTACGCTTGGCAAGGCGGCTGGCGTGTCAGGCGCGTTTGTTGCCGCGCATGAGCACTTGATTGAATGGCTGGTGCAGCGTTCTCGCCCCTATATTTACACCACTGCGGCAGCGCCTGCGCTGGCGCATGCCTTGTTGACCAGTTTGCGCATCATTCAAAGCGAAGAGGGACAACAATTGCGAACGCATTTGAAGTCATTGATTCAACAACTCTCGACGGCGCCTGTGCCTGCATCTTGGCAGCGCCTGCCTTCCATCACACCGATTCAACCCATGGTGCTGGGCAGCAACGAGCAGGTGTTGAAGGCTTCTGCTGAATTAAATACTCAGGGTATTTGGATCAGCGCCATCCGTGCGCCTACCGTCCCCATTAACACCGCCAGATTGCGCATTACTTTGTCTGCTGTGCACACAACCCAGGATGTTGACCATTTGGTGCAAGCACTCGCTCAAACTTCTCCTATATGAATCATTCATTGCCTGGCCATGCTTTTTCATGCTTTGTCACCGGTACCGATACCGAGATCGGCAAAACTTTGGTGGCGTCTGCCTTGGTGTATCTGCAGGCACAACGCGGCCACCGTGTGGCTGCGATGAAGCCTATAGCCGCCGGTACCGGGTGGCGCAATGGTCGTTGGTGCAATGACGATGTGGATACGCTGGCGGCATGCGCGTCAGTGGCATTGCCTCAGCAGATCACAACGCCTTATTTATTCAAAGCAGCTGCCGCGCCGCATATCGCTGCACGCTTGGAAAATGTGCTCATTGACCGCTTGCACATCCTCAGTTGCTTTGAGCAGGCAAGGGCGCAGTCCGATGCCGTGGTGGTTGAAGGTGTGGGAGGGTTTTGTGTGCCGTTGAACGACAGCTACGACACCGCAGACATGGCCAAAGACCTCAACCTGCCTGTGATCTTGGTGGTTGGAATGCGGCTGGGTTGCATCAATCAAGCTTTACTTACCGCTGAAGCCATTGCCAAGCGAGGTTTAAAACTGATGGGTTGGGTAGCCAACAGGGTTGACGAGCAGATGTTGTATGCGCAAGAAAATATTCAAGCCATCGCGCAAAGAATCGATGCGCCGCTTTGGGGAACTGTTCCCCGACTTGAAGTAGCCAGTGCCGCGGCGGCGGCGGCTTGCCTCAGTGCGCCAATTTCAAACCATTGATTTTCATCAGCAGATAGATGTTTTGCAGTTCGGCTTTTTCACAGTCGGGCGCGCCCACCCAACGCGCCAAGGCAGAAGCTGGCATGTGAATGTGCTTGCCGTCTATTTCAACTTCCACACGGAAATAGCAGGGGTTTAATTCATGAAAAGCAATCACCTTACCCAAGTGGCCCATCGGCCAAGGTTTTTTGATCACCACCACTTGATCCCCTGGGCGAGCCAGGCAATCTAAGTTGTCCTCATACGCTTGCTGTATTTCAATGCTCGATGTTTTGGCACTGGCTTTTGCAAAATCGTTGGCAAATTCAATAAATTGTTCAGCATTCATACCCTAGAGATCGGCTTGAGGTGGTGTTTTCTTTAGTGATTTGGTCTTCAAAGGCGTTAAATCGGGGTTCACCCCGCGGCGCTCATCAAAAACAAAACAATTACCCTTGTAATGCGCACTGCCTACCTCTTCAAAGTATTTCAAAATACCGCCCTCTAACTGGTAGACCGTTTCCAAGCCCTGCTCGCGCAGGTAAATAGCTGCTTTTTCGCAGCGTATGCCCCCCGTGCAAAAACTCACCACGGTTTTGCCTTGCAAGTCGTTCAGGTGCGCTTGGGCAGCCTTGGGAAAATCGCTGAATTTGTCGATGTTCCAGTGGATGGCGCCTACAAAACTGCCTTCTTCCACCTCAAACGTGTTGCGGGTGTCCAGTGTCACCACAGGTCGCCCTTGGTCATCAAAACCAGCCTCTAACCAGCGCTTCAATGTGACCGCATCTAACGCGGGTGCGCGAGCGTTTTGCGGTTGTATGGCGGGGTGGTTCATGCGGATGATTTCGTTTTTCACCTTCACCAGCAGTTTGCGAAACGGCTGACTCGCCGACCAGCTTTCTTTGGGTGCAATGGCGGCCAAGCGAGGGTCTTGGTGCAGCCAAGTCACAAAGCTGCGCACCGCTTCTTCGGGCCCTGCCAAAAACAGGTTGATGCCTTCTTCGGCAATCAAAATCGTTCCCTTGAGTGCCAGCGCGTTGGCTTGCGCTCGGCAGGCGTCACAAAGAGCCGCGCTGTCGTTCAGCGCTGTGAACAGATAGGCTGAGATATTGAGAACAGGAAGATCTGGCTTCACCGCTTCCTCATCCAACCCAAGCCCGCTGAAGTGCCGCCAGCACCCAAGGCAGGGCGGTACTCGCAACCCACC
>JABMMR010000173.1 GCA_013205525.1 Burkholderiales bacterium
ATGATGGAGCCCAAGCCACCAATGATGACCATGAACAACAAGCGAAAGGATTGGTCGACAGAGAAAGCACCGGGCTCCCAAGAGCCCAAATAAATAAATGCCCACAATGCGCCCGCCACGCCAATGATGAAGGAGCTGACCGCAAACGCCGAGAGTTTGGCGTACATGGGGCGAATACCAATAACGGCAGCAGCCACATCCATGTCGCGAATCGCCATCCACTCACGACCTATGGCGCCGCGCACCAAGTTCTTGGCCAACAAAGCAATGACCACCAACAAGGACAAACAAAAGAGGTATTTGCTGACATCGCTGTCTAAGGGGAAACCAAATACCTGAAGGTTGGACACCGACACAGAGCCCGATGGGGTGTCCAAGGTGAACCATTTCACCCGCAAAAACATCCAGTCAGCAAAAAACTGTGCAGCTAAGGTGGCCACGGCCAAGTACAAGCCGCGCACGCGCAAGCTGGGCAGGCCAAACAAAATGCCAAAGGCGGTGGCGCACAAACCGCCCAACAGCAAAGCGGGCAACAAAGGCATATCGGGCACGCGGGCGAAGAAGTTGTAAGCGCCATAAGCGCCCACCGCCATGAATGCACCCGAGCCCAAGGAGATTTGCCCGCAGTAGCCGACCAAAATATTCACGCCAACGGCAGCCATGGCCATGATGACAAAGGGAATCAAGATGGCGCGAAACATATAGTCTGAAGCCAAGAAGGGGACGCCGGCAAAAGCCACCAACAGCAACAAGACGACAAACACGCGGTCTTGCGCAATCGGAAAGATTTGCTGGTCCGCTTGGTAGCTGGTTTTGAATTGGCCGTTTTCTCTATAGAACATGGTCAGACGCGATCAATAATCTTCTCGCCAAAGAGACCCTGAGGCCGCACCAGCAAGAACAGCAATGCCAACACATAGGCAAACCAAATTTCAATGCCACCCCCCACATAGGGGCCCAAGAACACTTCGGAGAGTTTTTCACCCACCCCAATGATGAGGCCGCCAATGATGGCGCCTGGCACCGAGGTCAGGCCACCCAAAATCACCACCGGCAAAGCGCGCAAGGCCACCGTGGCCAAGGAAAACTGCACGCCGAGCTTGCTGCCCCAAATCATGCCGGCCACCAGTGCCACCACGCCGGCCACACACCACACAATGACCCAGATGCGGTTGAGCGGTATGCCAATCGACTGCGCTGCTTGGTGGTCGTCCGCCACAGCACGCAGAGCGCGACCCGTGCCGGTTTTTTGGAAAAACAAAGACAACAAGGCCACCAACAACGCAGCGATGAGTGCAGCGATCAAATCTTCTTGGTTAATGAGCAGACCACCTTCAAAAACATTCTCAAACGCCATCACCGGGTCTTTGGGCATGCCGATGTCGATTTTGTAAATGTCGTTGCCAAAGATGGATTGGCCCAAGCCTTCTAAAAAGTAAGCAATGCCCAAAGTGGCCATCAGCAAGGTGGTGCCCTCTTGGTTGACCAAGCGGCGCAACACCAAGCGCTCTATCAACCAAGCCACGATGAACATCACGCCACCAGCAAGCATGAAGGCAATGAGGTTGACCAACACAGGATGGGTCAAGCCAGTGAACTGTGGCAACCACTCGGCAAAACGCGCCATCGCCAGAGCAGCAAACAACACCATCGCACCTTGCGCGAAATTGAACACGCCCGACGCTTTGTAAATCAACACAAAGCCCAAAGCGACCAGCGAATACAACATGCCGGCCATCAGGCCACCCAACAGAGTTTCAAGAAAAAATGCCATGCTTGTTAATGCCCTGTGCCCAAATAGGCACTGATCACTTCGGGGTTGCGGCGCACCTCGTTCGGCGTGCCGTCACCAATTTTTTTGCCGTAATCGAGTACCACCACGCGGTCTGAAATGTCCATCACCACACCCATGTCATGTTCGATCAGCACCACGGTGGTCCCAAACTCATCATTCACATCCAGGATGAAGCGACACATGTCTTGCTTTTCTTCCACATTCATACCCGCCATGGGTTCGTCAAGGAGCAGCACTTGTGGCTCTAAGGCCAAAGCGCGGCCCAGATCAACCCGCTTTTGCAAACCATAGGGCAACTGCCCCACGGGGGTTTTGCGGTAGGGTTGAATTTCCAGAAAGTCGATGATTTCTTCGACTTTCTTGCGATGCTCAATTTCTTCACGCTCGGCCGGCCCAAAGCGTATAGCTTGCAGCAGCAAATTGCTTTTCATGCGCAGATTGCGACCCGTCATGATGTTGTCGAGCACGCTCATGCCTTTGAACAAGGCGAGATTTTGAAAAGTGCGCGCCACGCCCATGACCGCCACTTGGTGGCTGTCCATGTGGCTGAA
>JABMMR010000174.1 GCA_013205525.1 Burkholderiales bacterium
GGATGATGCCGTCGCCGGGCTTCAAACTGATGCCGCCGCGGTTGCTGATGAACTCGGGCAACTCGTGGTGCTTCTTCACATCCACGGGCTTGGGGTAGGCCGCGGTGTGGCAAAACGACTGCATCACCAAGTCGGCGCTAAAGCCCAAGCAGGCCAAGTCTTTCAGCTCGTCTCGGGTCATGGGGCCGGTGGTGTCTTGTGAACCTACCGAGGTCATGCGTGGCTCGCAGTAAGTGCCGGGCAACACACCCTGACCTTCTGGCAAACCGCAGGCGCGACCCACCATTTTTTGCGCCAGCGTGAAGCCTTTGCCATGGCCTTGGGGAACAGTTGGCAAACGAAACAATGTGGATGCGGGCAGTCCCAGGGCTTGGCGCGCTTTGGCGGTGAGACTGCGCCCAATGATGAGCGGTATGCGACCACCCGCGCGCACCTCATCAAACAGCACCTCGCTTTTCACTGTGAAGCTGGCGATTTCTTTGCCGTCTTTCAAAGCCTTGCCCTCATAAGGGCGCAACTCGATGACGTCACCCATGTTCATTTGCGACACATCCAACTCGATAGGCAAAGCGCCCGCGTCTTCCATGGTGTTGTAAAAAATCGGGGCAATTTTGCTGCCCAAACACACGCCCCCAAAACGCTTATTGGGGACGAAGGGAATGTCTTCGCCGGTGAACCACAGCACGCTGTTGGTGGCCGACTTGCGGCTAGAACCCGTGCCCACCACATCGCCCACATAAGCCACCAAGTGACCGCGTGCACGCAGGTCTTCAATAAACTTGACAGGGCCACGTTTGCCGTCCTCTTCAGGCGTGATGCCGTCGCGCTTGTTCTTGAGCATGGCCAAGGCATGCAAGGGAATATCGGGGCGACTCCAAGCGTCAGGCGCGGGAGATAAGTCGTCGGTATTGGTTTCACCGGTGACCTTGAGCACGGTCAGGGTGATGCTGTGCGGCACTTCGGGGCGGCTGGTGAACCACTCAGCGTCAGCCCAAGATTGCACCACCGCTTTGGCCAAGGCATTGCCCTTGTCGGCTTTTTCCTGCACGTCGTGGAACTGGTCGAACATCAACAAAGTTTTCTTCAAGCCTTGGGCGGCCGTCGGGGCACAGCTTGGGTGGTCGAGTAAATCAATGAGGGGCGTGAGGTTGTAGCCGCCCAGCATGGTGCCCAGCAGTTCGGTGGCCTTTTCAGCTGACAACAATGTGCATTTTTCTGTGCCGTGCGCAACTGCTGCCAGGTAAGAGGCTTTGACTTTGGCGGCATCGTCCACGCCAGCCGGTACACGGTGCGTGATCAATTCAAGCAAAGTGGCTTCTTCGCCCTTGGGCGGATTTTTCAACAACTCGATCAGCTCGCCAGTTTGTTTGGGCGACAAAGGCAGGGGTGGGATGCCCAAGGCAGCGCGTTCGGCCACATGGTCACGGTAAGTTTTCAACATATCAAGCTCCAGAAAAAATTAACGATTGTTTGAATAGGCTTCGAGCAAATTTGTTCGAGCAAAAGCAGGAAATTGTTGGGCGGCGGTTTTTTGTGCAGGGCTTTGACAGTCGTCTGCCAAGCGCTTGGAACGCCGCGAGTCCAAAAGCATGGATTTTTCAGGGGTCTGAATCCAAATGGCACCGTTTTTTTCATCCTCTAAGCGAACCGCACCTGAATCAGAGTGCATAGGCTTCATGCGGAAAACGGTTTTATTCATTTTCAAAACAAAACGTCCAGACAAGGCTTTGTCTGGCCAAAGCATGATGGTTTTTCGGTTTTCGCACACCAGCATGCCGGTATGCACATTTGCGGCGATGGCCAACACGTCGTCAAAAGCATGCACAGGCCAGACCAACAACAGTAGCGCATAACTGAACCATCTCAGCAGGGAATATCTCATGCCGTTTCCTTTTTTCATGCTTGAAAATACCGCAAAGCCTGCTCGGGCAAAGCTTGCCCCGTGGCATGTGCTCTTTCTAACACGGACCAATAAAAACGGAAACTGGCACGGTCGTGTAATTGACCACCCCATTGGATAGGTGCCCAATCTGCTTGGATCGCCGCTTGCAAAATCTCTG
The DNA here is from genome assembly GCA_013205525.1 of Burkholderiales bacterium. Lineage (GTDB taxonomy): Bacteria > Pseudomonadota > Gammaproteobacteria > Burkholderiales > Burkholderiaceae_C > Limnohabitans. The sequence continues at coordinate 2,061 of JABMMR010000174.1, forward strand.
CGGCCTGCTCGATATCGCCAGGCGCGGGTGAAAAGGCGGCCAATAAAGGTCTGATTTGGCTGGGGTGAATGCTCCACATGCGGGTGAAACCCCATTCGTTGGCCGCACGCTTGGCACAATGCTGCAGGGCTTGTACATCTTTGAATTCGGTGACCACGCAATGCGAAGGTGTTTTGCCATGCGCATGACAGGCACTTGCAATGGCCAATTTGGCCCGCACCACCAAAGGATGACTGAACTGCCCAGTCATACCCATGGCAGAGGCAGGAATGGCGCCGCCGTGCGCAGACACAAAATCCA